>JBIKWW010000246.1:0-5725 GCA_044356125.1 Acidimicrobiia bacterium | reverse complement strand
CAGTAGAAGGGCCCGACAGCCGAGCTTGCGGCCCCGCAGGCGGTGGTCGTCGCGTCGGTGAAGAGCTGCGTCCGCGCCGTGCGGTACTCGACGCCCCGGCGGGCGAACTCGTCGGCCCAGAACGCGTTGACGTCGTTGACGACGGCGACCACCCGGCAGTCCTGGCGGGCGTTGGCGTCGGCCCCGGTCCGGCACGTCTGCTCCAGGGTGGTGTCCTCGATGGCCTCGGTCGCCGGGTCTGCGCCCGACAGGGATGCGTCCACGATCTGGGGCAGGTCGAAGGCGTTCCCGCCTCCTCCCCCTCCCATGCACTGCACGAGCAGCATGACGATCAGCAGTCCGGCGATCCCGAGCCCACCCCCGGCCCCGACCTTGCCGCCCGGAATCGGTCCCCGGCCGACGCTGACGCCGCCCAGGCCCCCACTGCCGCGGGTGCGCCGAGCACCGCGTCGGTCCTCGACCTGGGAGGTGTCCAGGCGTCGTCGTTCGTTGAATCGCACGGTTGCTCCTCCGGGTCGGCGGGCTCAGGCCGTCGCCCCCAGGACCCACCGTGGGGGGGTTCCCGGGTCGGCGGTGTTCGTGACGTCACCGTCGTCGCGCAGCGCCAGGAGGTGGCTGAGCACGGAGCGCCCCGCCGCCTTCACCAGGCGCTCGTCGAGGCCCGGGTAGCAGGCGGCGACGATGGCCGGGATCGACGCCGGTCCCTCGGCCAGCACGGCCCGGATCTGCGCCGTTCGCTCCTGGCGGTGGGCGGCCAGGGCGGGAACGTACTCCTGGGGGTCGCGGACGGCGGGTCCGTGCGTCGGCCAGTAGGTGTGCTCGGGGCGGTCAGCGACCTTGCGGAGGCTGGACAGATATGCGCGCAGATCACCTGTGGGCGGTGAGATGACGCTCGTGGACCACCGCATCACGTGATCGCCACTGAAGAGCGTGCCCTCGTCGGTCCAGGCGAAGCAGAGGTGGTTGCTGATGTGTCCGGGCGTGTGGACGGCCTCGATGCGCCAACCTGTGCCCTCGACGGTGTCCCCGTCGGCCAGGAGCCGGTGCGGGGCGTGGTCGCGGTCGACGCTCTCCCGTGGCGTCTCGGAGCCCGGCGCAGCCGATGCTTCCTCGGGCCCGGCGGTGCCCGTCGCGGCGGCTGAGCCGTGCTCGCCGGTCGGACCACCGGTGAGGGTGTCGCCGGGATCGTCGGGGTCGGGCACCTCCTCGGGATGGGGGGCGCAGCCGAGGACGACGGCTCCGGTGCGCTCGGCCAGCGGGCGCGCCCCGGGGGAGTGGTCGGCGTGGGTGTGGGTCACGAGCACGTGGGTGACGCGCTCGCCGGCGACTGCCGCCAGCAGCGCCTCGAGGTGGGCCTCGTCGGCCGGTCCCGGGTCGATGACGGCCACCTCGCCGCGCCCGATGATGTAGGTGCCGGTACCGAGGAACGTGAACGGGCCCGGGTTGGGCGCCAGGACGCGGCGGAGACGGGGCGCGAGGACGTCGACGCGCCCGGGGGCGGCATCGAGCTCGCGGTCGAAGACGAGGGCGACCACGGCTCCCTTCCTAGCTGGTCCGGCGCCGGACAACCCCGGCCGACAGGTCGGGCCGCAGCGCGCCCCAGCGACGGGAGGGTACGGCCGCCGCCCACAGGCCGGCGCTGGAGGCGGCATCGTCGGCGAGGCGCAGGGCGATCCAGCGGACGGGGTCGAGCCGGGGCCGGCGGGACCGCCACTCGACCAGGTTGGGGACGACGGCGGCGAGCAGCAGCGCCCGCCGGGCCGGGCGGCGAAGCGGGGAGGGCAGCACGGCGGCGGCCGCCACCAGTGGCAGGTGGGTCCGCCAGGCCGCCTGGGCGAGGAGGCGACCGGCTCCGACATGGCCGCGGGCCGCCAGGCCGAGCGCGACGGACCGGGGTACCCCGTCGGGGCCGAGCCGCTCCGCCAGCCGGGCCGCCGTCGCCGCGCCCACCACCAGCCCCGTGGCGGCACCCCACGGTGGGGCCACCAGGGCGGCCGTCCAGCCGACGGCGCTCCACGCGTTCACGGCCACCGGGGGCACCAGCCCGGGGTGGCGTTCGTCGAGGGCAGCGGCCGAGGTGGCGTACTGGTAGCGGCGCCGCAGGAACGCGCCCAGCGCGTCGCGGTGGTCGTGTCCCACGACGACGGCCGGCTCGTACCGGACCGTCCAGCCGGCCGCCGCCAGCCGCCAGACGAAGTCGACGTCCTCGCCGACCGGCATGGCCGGATCGAACCCGCCGACGGACCGGTAGGCGTCGACCCGGACCACCAGTGCCGCCGCCGGCACGTAGGCGATCCGGGTGCGGGGCTGCACCGGCCCCGGGCGGGCCCCGAGGTCGAGTGGGGAGCGGGCGGCCTCGTAGCGGGCGACGGCCCCGTGCCGGGCCGGGTCCAGCGGCCCGATGCGGGGGGCGATGGCGGCCACGGCCGGGTCGGCCAGGTGGGCGACCAGCGGGCCGGCCCAGCCCTGCTCGACGACGGTGTCGGAGTCGAGGAAGGCGACGACGGCCCCGTTGGGGAGGTCCTCGACCCCGGCGTGGCGGGCGCCGCCGGGTCCGACGGGCCGCTCGTGGCGCACGACGCGCGCCCCGCGGTCGGCGGCCAGCGATCCCGAGCCGTCGCCGGACCCGTCGTCGACCACCGTGACGTCGGCCATCGGGGTGCCCGCTGCCTGGAGCGAGTCGAGCAGGCGGGCCAGGCCGTCCCGCCGGTCGTGCACCGGGATCACGACGTGCAGGCGGACGTCCGGGGCGGCTTCGGAGGCAGGGCCCGGGCCGGGTCCCGGCCGGGGATGGACGAACCCGGCGTCGAGCAGTCGCCGAACCAGGGCGGCCGCTGCGCCCTCGGCGAGCCCGGCCGCAGCGGCGGCTGCGGCCAGCGTCGCCCCGTCGGCCAGGGCCTCCCACAGGCGGGGAGCGGGCGGGCGCAGGCGCAGGACGCGCCAGGGTGAGCCCCCGACGAGGGTGAGGCCCCCGCCCGGTGACGTGGCCGCCCGGGTGTCCGCGTCGGCGACCACCCGGAACGAGCGCGGCAGGGCCCGCGGCGGCCGGGTCCCGGGGGTCTGGTCCGTCGGCGGCACGTCGCTATGCTGCCGCGGATGTCGCCTGCCGCCCTTGCCGAAGCCACCGAGGCCCCCGAGGCCACCGTCTCCATCGCCGCCCCGATCCCCGGCGCCGACGAGCTCGTGGAGCCTGCCGACGACCTGCTCACCGCCGAGTCGCTGATCGAGGAGATCTCGATCGACGGCATGTGCGGCGTCTACTGATCCAGAGCGGTCCGCCCCCGATCCCGCTGCGCCCGGAACCGCTGTCGCGCCATGGCTGCGCTCGGCACCCTCGCCTGGCCGATACGACGCGCCGTCCGGGTGCGGGGTGACGCCGAGGCGATCGTCGACGATGGCACCCGCCTGACCTACGCCGAGTGGGGTCGGCGCATCTTCGGCCTCGGCGGTGGCCTGCGCCACGGCCTCGGTCTGGCGCCGGGCGCCATCGTGGGCCTGTGCTGTCTCAACTCGTGGCGACACCTGACGTGCTGGAACGCCATCCCGGCCAGTGGCTACGTCATCAACAACCTGAACTACCGGCTGGCCCCCGCCGAGCTGGAGTTCATCGTGACGGACTCCGGGGCGCAGGCCCTGATCGTCGACGCTGCGCACGTCGAGCTGGCCCGGCGTCTGGCCGCCGCCTGCCCGTCGCTCCGCCATCTGATCTACGCCGACGACGGGCCCGCCCCCGAGGGCTTCGTCCACCTCGATGATCTGTGCGCGTACGAACCGCTCCCCGCCGCCGATCTCGACGCCGTGGAGGACGGCTCCCTCGCCGCAATCTCCTACACCGGTGGCACCACCGGGCTGCCCAAGGGCGTGATGCAGACCCACGGGAACCTGCTCGCCAACGCCAAGCACATGCAGTACGGGCTGGGATTCGAGGCCGACGACGCCTACGTGCACGCCGCCCCGATGTTCCACGCCGCCGACGCCTCCTGCACCTTCGCCGTCACGTGGGTGGGGGCCCGGCACCTGCTGACCCGGGCCTGGGATCCGGCCGTCTTCGCCTCGTTGGTGGCCCAGGAGCGCGCCACGCTCACGCTGCTCGTGCCCACGATGATCAACTCGCTCGTGAACCTGCCCGGCATCGAGGGCTACGACCTGTCGTCGTGGCGGCTCATGGCCTACGGGGCCTCCCCGATGCCGGCGGAGCTGCAGCGCCGGGCCATGGGCACCCTGCCCTGCGGGTTCGTGCAGGCCTACGGGATGACCGAGGCGTCACCGCTGCTGACCTTCTGCACGGCGACCGATCACGCCCGGGGGGCGGCCGGCGATCCGGCGTACGTGTCGCGCTTGCAGTCGGCGGGTGCCCCCGTGCCGGGGGTCGAGTGCGAGGTGCGCCACGACGACGGGGTCACCGTCTGCGAGGTGGGTGAGCCCGGCGAGGTGTGGGCGCGCGGTCCGAACATCATGATGGGGTACTGGAAGCGCCCGGAGGAGACGGCCAAGGCGTTGGTCGGCGGCTGGTATCGCACGGGCGATGTCGCCTACGCCGACACCCACGGTTACCTGTACATCGTCGACCGCGCCAAGGACATGATCATCTCGGGCGGCGAGAACGTGTACACGACGGAGGTGGAGAACGCGCTCTACGCCCACCCCGGCGTGCTGGAGGCAGCGGTGGTCGGCATCCCCCACGAGACCTGGGGCGAGGCGGTGCACGCCGAGGTCGTCCCCAAGCCGGGCGTTTCGGTGGGTGCCGACGAGCTCATCGCCCACTGCCGCACCCTGATCGCCGGCTACAAGGTGCCCCGCTCGGTACACGTCCGCAGCGAGGCCCTGCCCAAGTCAGGAGCGGGCAAGATCCTGAAGAAGGACCTCCGCGCCCCCTTCTGGGCCGGCCGCGACCGCAACGTGAACTAGCCGAACCGTCGGTGCGAGCGAGCGCCGGGCCGGTGCGAGCGAGTGCCGAATCGTGTACGTGAGGCGTGATGCGGGGGGTCTTGCGGAGGGGTCTTGCGGCGTCGGTGTGCTCGGACCCGAACTGCTCGGCGACGGGCGGAGCAGCGGTGCTTCGTACCTCCGTGCCGGTGGAGGAGTCCTGGCACGTGCTCCCGTGGACGTTCGGTTCCACGGGCACGGACCTGTGGGTGGATGGTGTTCGGGTGATCCAGGGGATGCCGGTCCGGCCCAGGTCGCCGGGCTCAACCGGTTCAACGATCCCCCACCGGCCGGGCGCCGGTACATCCTCGCGGGGAATCGAGGCCCGGTGGAACGGCGCCCAGGAGGTCACGCCGTTCCTCGATCTGGATCTTGCCGTGGTCACCGCCGACGGGCAGCAGCTCGGTGACCGAGCCCCCCACCCCGGGCGCGCCGACCGGCTCAGCTCGACGCGCCCCCGGTCGAGAAGCGCGCCGGCCGGGGCCCGGGAGCATCGGGCGCATCGGGGCCGGGCACACCCACGATGGCGGCGGTGATGCGGTCGGTCAGCGGCGGGCGCATGGGCAGGTCGGCCAGGGCGCGGCGGACCTCGTCCGGCGCGACGGGATCGTCCACGAGATCGGCGGTGATGTCGGAGAGCAACTGGTACCGGCGCCGGGAGCGCTGGCGACGAGCGTCGAGTCGGGGCCGGACCAGATCGATCCAGCGCTGGGCCAGCGCGTAGGGATCGATCTCGTCACCGGGTTCGCCGCCGTCACCCGCAGGATCACGGGCGGTCAGCGCCGCCAGCGTGCGCCAC
>JBIKWW010000245.1:0-5732 GCA_044356125.1 Acidimicrobiia bacterium | reverse complement strand
GGTTCAACGCGTCGCGTTCGGTCAACACGTTCCCGGCGACGTCGTAGGTGAACTTGCGTTGGAAGTTCGTCGCCACCGCACCAGCCACGTTCCCCCGCGGTTCGGTGATCGTCACCACCCGGCCCGCCGCGTCATAGGCATAGGTCGTCACATTCCCCAACGGTGAGCTCACCGACGCCACCTGACCGTTCGCCGTGTAGGCGTAGCTGGTGACCCCGCCACGCGGATCAGTCTCGGTCGCCACCGTCCCATCCGCGTTGTACGACCACGCCGATGTCACCCCGCCAGGACGGGTCACCGACACCACACGACCCGACCCGTCATACGCATACGAGGTCGTGTTCCCACGGGCGTCGGTATAGGTGAGCGGGTTGTTGAACCCGTCATAGAGAGGCTGCCAAGCGGGCCCGCAGCCAACCGCGACGCCCGATCCCACGCGCAGGCCGAGGACACCCCGTCGGGCAACACCACGCTCGTCGGGTTCCCGGCGGCCTCGAAACCGTACGAGACGACACCGGACCCGTCATTCACCGACGACGGCTGACCGAGGCAGAGCAGGTGGGCAACCATGGTCAGCGATCCGTGCTGCGAGACCAGACACCGTTCTGTCTCACCCACAGCGTGGTTCGCACCCCACGCCGCTGGGCGTCAGCGAACGCTCGACGCCTCAGATCTGCCATGTCGGCATCTTCATCACAGCCAACCACGATGTAACCCCCCGCCACAGCACGAGAGTCAACGCCCGGCGCCAGATCGTGTTCGTTCGGTCGGCCGGGCACGGTCACTGCAAGAAATCCAGGATCCTTTTCACCCGAAGGCGAGCGCGTGATGATCATGAGTACCTGGTCTGGGTCGGACGCGATCAGGCAGATGCTCGGCTCGGTGGCGACCTCCACGGCAACATCACTGGGGAGCTGGTCGGTCCCGCCGGCGGGAGGCGCTGACATCCTGCAACCGCCGAGCACCACCACAGCAGCGATGAACAGGGCTACAGATCGAACTGCCGACATCCCATATCAGCTCCTCCCAAACCCGACCCCCCCGGCCACCACGAACACAACCGCCTCGAGTTGTCACCCGCCCAACCCGGCGTGACCTCCCACGATGTGTACGCCGGAGGGGAACTGTTCGGCTGCGCAGAAGCACGCACCGGCGTCAACACCCCCCCGCCACCCGACAGGCCAGGGATGATCACCGCGAGAGACACCGCTACCCAGGTTCGAGCACGCGACCGCCACGACCCGCCCCACCCCATCCACCCGGCTCCCATCCAGCGCCCCCCTCGAGTCAGTGGTGATCCCACCCGTCGTGTCCGCCCGAAGACCCGACCGCGTCGCCGAGGTATCGGTCCTCGCAGTCAACACGACTGTCGTCGACCGGTCCAGCGGCGCCTTCGTGCGGGCGTTCGCGCCGGAGGCGGGGACCGGCGTCAGCTGAGGGCGAGCTGGGTGGCCCAGTTGGGCGAGGCCGCCACGGAGCGCACGGCGGCGGGCTGGAGACGCAGGGTGGCGTCGAGAACGGCGTCGGCGATGGCCCGCTGGATCTCGTAGTGGTGGCCGGCGGCCTCGAAGAGGCGGCGGCGGTAGTTGACGAGCTCGCGTGGCGCGTCGCGCACGGTGTAGCCGAAGGCGTCGAAGGCGAGCTGCACGTCGTGGATCACCGGGGCCCGGCCGAAGAGGGCGGCCCGCTTGAGCGCCACCCCGAGCACGCCCTCCATGACGTCGTGCTCGTGCTCCCCCTCGGTCAGCTCGAGCTTGCCGTGGAAGAGGTTCACCAGCTTGATGGCGTAACCCTGATCGGGGCCCGGGCGGCCCATGCGCGGTGCGGACGGGGCCTCGCGGGGGATCTCGGCGGGCCGGTCGGTCGTCCACCCGTCGGCGGGCGGAAGTGCGGTGTCGGGCCGGAAGGCGCCGACGGTGGCGACGGGGACGAACTTCGGAGCAGCCATGGCCCGGCCAGTCTCGCATCCCGGCGGACCGAGGACCGTCAGCCCCGCCCCAGGGTCCCCGCACTAGCCTCCGCCGCCATGCGCGTCGCCGCCGTCGAGCAGCTGGTGCGGCCGCTCCGGGCGGCCCGGTGGCGGGGCTGGACGGACCATCCCGACACGGGAGCGCCGGCCGGGGCGAGCCTCGTGCGGGTCCGCGGCTGGGTGGTGGCGGACCCGGCCGGACCGGCGGCGGGCAGCGACCCGACCCGCGTCGAGATCGTCCGGGCCGACGGGTCGGTGATCGTCCGCCTGCCGCTGTCGGCCCACCGGCCCGACGTCGCCGCCGCCCTGCCCGGCGCCGGCGACCGGGGCGGCTACGACGTGGAGTTCGACCTGCGCGGCGCCGGCCCCACCGTGACCGTGCGGGCCCACGGCGTGGACCTGGCCCGGCTGCACCTGCGCCCCGACCAGCCGGGCGACGCCGACGGCTCCCAGCAGGGCGAGGCCGTCGTGCTGGAGCATCTGGTGCCCGACGACGCCCCGGCGTGGCTGATCGACGTCGGCGCCCATGACGGGAGCCACCTGTCGAACTCGGCTGCCTTCCTCGAACGCGGCTGGCGGGGTGTGCTCGTCGAGCCCGCACCCGTCCCCTTCGCCCGTCTCCAGACCCGTTACCGGGACCACCCCGGGGTGCACTGCGTGGCCGCCGCCTGCTCCGACCACGAGGGCCGGGAGCGGCTCTTCCTCGGGGTCGACGACGACGGGGGCACCAACGCCACGCTGTGCACGGACGACAACGCCTGGTTCGACGCCACCCGCTCGGACCGCTCGGTGGAGGTGCCGGTGACGACGCTGGCCGCGCTCTGTCGCGCCCACGGCGTGCCCGCCACCTTCGGGCTGCTGCTCGTCGACGCCGAGGGCATGGACCTCGAGGTGCTGCGCGGCCTCGATCCCTCACCACGGCGCCCGCTGGTGGTGTGCACGGAGCGGTACCTGCACCGGCCCGACAAGGAGGCGGCCAAGGCGGCCCTGCTCGGCTCGTGGGGCCTCGAACACCACGCCACGGTCGGATGGAACGACATCTGGGTCCGGCCCGGGCTCGGCTGACGGCCCGGCACCGCCGGGGGCTCGCCGCCGGGGCACTGGGGACGGCGGTCGGTCTGCTCGGCATGCCCGTGTTCGGCGTCGCCCCCGAGACGGGGCTCGACTCCTCGTGGGCGGCCGGCCTCCACCTGGCCCGCGCCCAGAGCCTCGGCTTCGGGCGCGACGTCCTGTTCACGTTCGGTCCGCTGGGCTGGATCGTCGGCGGTGGGCTGTTCCAGCCGGGCACGGGCGTGGTGGCCATCGCCGCCCGCTTCCCGCTCATGATCGCCGCCGGCACCCTGGTGGTGCTCCTGTGGCGACGCCTGGGCCTGCCGTGGTGGGTGGCCGGACCGGCGGCCGTTCCGGCCACCTGGGTGATCGTGTCCACGCAGGCGACGGGCGGGGAGATCCCGATCGTGTCGGTCCTGCTCGTGGCCGGTGTGGTGCTGCTGCGGCTGCTCGGCGACGCATCCGGGACCGAGGAGCCGTGGTGGTGGTCTGCGCTGGGCGGGATGCTCAGCGCGCTGACGATGCTGGTCAAGTTCGACGCGGGGCTGGCCACGCTGGCCCTCGTGCTGCTCGGCACCGTCACCCTCGGCCTGGCCCGGCCCGGCCCGGTACGTCCGGTGGCGGTGCGGCTCGGTGCCGTGCGTCCGGTGGCGGTGCGGCTCGGTGCCGTGCGTCCGGTGGCGGTGCGGCTCGGTGCGGGAGCCGCCGCCTTCGCCGTGTCGCTCACCCTGCTGTGGGTGCTGGCCGGTCAGCGTCCGGGGCTGCTCCCGACCTGGCTGCGTGGCTCCATCGAGGTGTTCACGGGCTACAACTCGGCCATGGTGGCGGACTACCGCCGGGCCAACGACCGCCCGCTGGCCGTCCTCATGGCCGCCGGGCTGGTGGTGCTGCTGGTGCTGACGGCCCGGGACCGGCGGCGCTCGGGCCGCAGCCTCCGCCCCGTGGCCGCCGCTGCGGTGGTGACGGCGGCGATGCTCGTGCTGGCCGCCAAGCAGTCCTTCGTGCGCTGGGATCCGGGGCACGCGATGCGGATGGGGGCGGTGGTGGCCATGCTGGCACTCGTGCTCGCCGGGCGACGGGCCGCCTCGGTGGTCATCTGCGCGCTGATCGTCGCCACCGCGGTCTGGTTCTCCTGGCGGACCGAGCCCTCGGCGAGGCGTTCCCTGGCCCGGCCGGCCCAGGCCCGGGCCCAGTTCGACCGCATGACGGGCCCGCTGCTGTCGGGCCGCGAGCGGCGGGCCATCGTCGCCGCCCAACGGGTGGCGATCCTGCAGGCGGCCGAGGTGCCGGACGGGATCGTCAGCCGGATCCGGGGCCGTTCCTTCCACGTCGAGCCCTGGGAGACCTCCATCGCCTGGGCCCTGACGGGCGAGGCCCGATGGTCCCCGCTGCCCGTCTTCCAGAGCTACAGCGCCTATACGGCGGCACTCGACGACCGCAACGCCGACCGCCTGGCCGGCGCCGCGGCCCCCGATCTGGTGCTGGTCGAGACCCGGTCGATCGACCGCCGATGGGCGCGCTGGGAATCGCCCCGGGCCTGGGTCGAGCTGCTGTGCCGCTACCGCCCGTCGGTCGCCACGGCCCGCTGGCAGCTGCTCGAGCGCCGTCCGGACGGCTCGGGCTGCGGACCGGCCGGGCGGCTGGGTGAGCCCGTGCGCGCCGTGCTGGGCGGCCCGCTGATCACGCCCGAGGCCCCCGACGACGCGTTCGTCACGGTCCGCTTCGAGGGACTGGCCCCCGGGCCCCTCCGGGCCGTGCGGGAACTGCTCACCCGGGCGTCGACGTGGTGGGTCCTCCGCCCCTACGAGCAGCCCGTCAGGCTCGTCCCCGGGACGGCCGGGCAACCGCACGTGCTGGCCGTCCCCCGGTGCCTGCGGGGCCGTCTGGGGCCGATCGACACGGCGTCGGTCCCGCTGATGTCGGTGAGCCCCGTCGACCGGGAGCCGTCCCCCTCGACGCGCCCGGTCACCGCCGTCTACGAGCTGATCCCCTACCGCTGCCCCTGACCCACCCCCGGTCGGCCCACCCGCCCCGGTCGGCCGGCCCTCTCCCGCTGCGCTTGACTGGGACGGTGACCACGGATCCCGGCGCGATCACGACCGTGCTGTTCGACTTCGACGACACGCTGGCCCCGTCGCTGCACTGCTGGGCGCACGCCTACCAGGTTGTCCTCGGGAGCTACGGCGTGCGGCTCGACGACGACGCCGCCCGACGCTGCCTGCACCGCGGCTGGGACGACGTCGCCGCCGAGCACGGCGTCTGCGGGCCCGACGAGCTGCGGGGTCGGGTGCACGCCCAGCTCCCCCGGTCCTACGCGGACGTGCAGCTGTTCCCCGACGCCGCCGGGGTGCTCGACGCCTGCCGGTCCGCCGGGTTCCGGGTGGCGCTGGTGACGTCCTCGCCCAGTGAGCTCATCATCGGCGTGGCCGGGCGTCTGGGCATCCTCGGTCACTTCGAGGCCCTGGTCTGCGCCGACCACGTCGGGCGGCTGAAGCCCGACCCCGAGCCGGTGCTCGCCGCGCTCGGGGCCCTCGGGCGTCCGCCGGAGGAGGCCCTCATGGTCGGCGACTCCCACGTCGACGTGCTCGCCGGACGGGCGGCGGGGACCCGCACCGCCGTGCTGCTGCCGCCCGGCCTGAGCGGGTCGCGCCGGGCCCGTCTGCAGGCGCTGGCCGCCGATCACGAGCTCGACGACCTCAGCGGCGTCCTCCCC
>JBIKWW010000291.1:0-5033 GCA_044356125.1 Acidimicrobiia bacterium | reverse complement strand
ATCGGCGGCCTCGAGCACGCCTTCGACCCGACGGTCGCCAGGGGTGCCGGGGTGGGTGCGCAGCGAGACGGTGCGGCCCACCGCCCGCTGGAAGTGCGCCGGGGTGCGCAGCGGGCGCTCCAGACCGGGACTCGACACCTCGAGGCTGTAGCGACCGGGCACGACCTCGGGCTCGCCGTCGAGCACGGACTCGACGAGGCGGGTCGCCTCGGCCACCCCGTCGAGATCGATCCCGGGGCCGAGGAGGTGGCTGCCGTCGCGTTCGAGCAGGACGCGCAGCACCGCCGCTGGGGACCCGAGCGACTCGGCCTCGACGGCGACGAGCTCGTAGGAGGCGGCGGCCAGCACGGGCTCCAGCAGCGCCGTGACCCGCTCGGCAACGGACTCGCTGCCCACGCCCGGCGTGGCCCCGGTGGCGCTCCCCTTCGTGCCGGGGCGGGCCCGGTTCGCTGCGGTGTTCATGGTGGGCCTCCTTCCGGTGCGTGCGATCGTGGGTCGGGTACGGGCTGGTGGGTACGGCACGGTTCGGTGCCCCACAGACACGAACGGCGTGGGCTCGAGAGCCCACGCCGGTGTCGGCGGATACGCCTTGCCGCGAAAGTGCGATCCAGTGTAGCGGTGACGCTCCCCGACCGGAGCCCGTCACCGGACGCGAACGGCCCGCCGTCGGGACCGCCGTGGCGATCCCGACGGGGCGGCGTCGCAAGGGTCAGGCCGCCTGGGCGGTCTTCAGCGCCTGGCGGCGCCGGCGGCGACGGATCGAGCGCCGCTCCTCGGGCGTGGCGCCGCCCCACACACCGTCGTCCTGACGGGTGCGGATGGCGAACTCCAGGCACTGCCCGGCGACGGGGCAGACGGCGCAGATCGACTTGGCGTCGGACACGCCCTCCGCGTATGCCGGGCTGTCCGGATCGGGGAAGAAGATGGCGGTGTCGAGCGAACGGCACTCGGCCTGGTCCCGCCAGTCGGCGTGGTTCCAGGTGGCCAGGGCCGTGGACCCGCTGGGCGCGGGTGTGGTCATCGTGATGCTCCTTGGGGGGAAGGGACATCTGCAGCAACGGCGGACCGGCTCCGGAGATTCCCCGACTCCTGTCCGGAGCAGACGGGATCTGCGACAATCCCGGCATCAGCCGTTCGACGACCCCGACTTCTCCCGCTGCGTGGCCGCCTCCGGCGCCGACCGCGGTCGCCGAGATCGGCGCCGGGCCTGATGCCCGCTCTGGTCCCCGGAACCGTGGGAACGACGATGCCGTCGGCCGCCGCCGCGCCGCACGGCTCGCCCTCGGTGCGGTCGCCACCGCGGCCGGCGCCGCGCTGAGCACCCCCCTGTTCGCCGCCGTCGGCCCGGTGTGCCCCCTGCGGCGCCTCACCGGGATCCCATGCCCGGCCTGCGGCTCGACGACCGCCCTCGCCGCCCTCGCCACCCTGCGCCCCCTCGACGCGCTCGCCGCCAACCCGTTCACCGTCGCCGCCGTGGCCGTGGGGGCGCTCGGCGTGGGAGCCCTGGCGGTCGGTGGTCGGACCGGGGACGCTGCGGCGCGCCTCCGGCTGCGGGCCCGCTCCCTCCCCCGCGTGGCCCAGGTGGTGGCAATGGCCGCGCTCGCCGTCGCGTCCTGGACGTGGCAGCTGCACCGGTTCGACCGATGGTGAGCCCCGTGACCGTGACCGTGACCGTGACCGTGACCGTGACCGTGACCGACGAGACCGTGACCGACGAGACCGTGGCGGGGGCGCCCGCCCGACGATGGGAGCACCGATGACCGACCCCGACCAGCCCTGGACCACGCCATCGGGGGGCGCCTCGCCCGGGGGATGGGCGCCACCGCCCCCGGCACCCCAACCACCGCCCTCGCCCGGGGGATGGGCGCCCCCGCCTGGAGTTCCCGGCGGCCCCCCGCCGGTGTGGGGCCCGCCGCCGGGAGCCTGGACCCCGCCGCCGGGTGGCTGGCCCCCGCCGCCGGCAGCAGCCGTCGGCATGACCCGGGTGATGCCCGACGGGCCGGTCCAGCTGGCCGGCTTCTGGATCCGCCTGGTCGCAGTGCTGCTCGACGGGCTGATCTCCTTGGCCTTCGCCGTGCCCTTCCTCATCGGCATCGTCGTGGTGCTGGTGGCCGGGCCCAAGCGGCGGACGACCTGCTCCTACGCCGATGGGACTCCCTACGCCTGTGACGTGCCCGCCGGCGGGCCCATCGCGCTGGCGGTGCTCATCGGCATCGTCGGCGTGGTCGCCTACGTCGTCTGGTACCAGGGCGTGCTGCCCGGCCGCGGCGCCACCCCCGGCAAGCGGGTCGCCGGCCTGCGCATCGTCGACAGCCGGTCGGGGCGACCCATCGGTACCGGCCGGGCGCTGGGCAGGTACCTGTTCGCCACGTTCATCTCGGGGCAGATCTGCTACCTGGGCTACCTCTGGAACCTGTGGGACCGCGACAAGCAGACCTGGCACGACAAGGTCGTGTCGAGCTACGTCGTCCGGGCCCGTTGACGGGTTTGCCCGCCGGTCGGCACCGGGTCACGAGCGGGTCAGCAGCGGGTCACCAGCGACGCCATGACCGCCGCCAGATCGACCACCTCGTCGATCGACGCCCGCTCCTGCGTCCCGTGGATGTCGTGGGGAGTGGGGCCGAACACGACCGAGGGGATGCCGAGGTCGGCCGTGAGCGCGGCGTCGGTCCAGAAGGGTGCCCCGACCAGCCGGGGACGGCGGCCCAGCACCCCGGCGGCGGCGTCGCCCAGCGCACCGACGATCCAGGCGTCCGAGGGCGTCTCGAGCGGCTCGCGTCGCGCGACGAGGCGCTTGGTGACGGACCAGCCGGGCCGGCCCTGCCCGGCACGGGCGAGCACGGCGTCGAGGTCCCGTTCGACCACCTCGGCGCTCTCGCCGGGCAGCGTGCGGCGCTCGATGTGGACCGATGCCGAAGCCGGGGTGGTGAAGAGCTCGGTCCCACCCGTGGCCAGGACGGGCTGGACGAGGCTGCGACCGAGCAGCGGGTGCGGTGGACGGGCGGCCAGTTCGGCGTCGAAGGCGGCGACGGCGCCCAGGACGTTGCCGAGATGGCTCAGTGCATTGACCCCCAGGTGGGGCTGTGACGTGTGCGACCGCCGGCCGCGGAGCTCGACCTCGTGGACGGCGAAGCCCCGGTGGGCGACGCAGAGCTCCATCGATGTCGGCTCCAGTACGACGCAGCCGTCGAAGCGACCTTCATCCAAGCGCAGATGATCAGCGCGCCGATGATCAGCACGTAGATGTTCTGCGCGCAGATGTTCAGCGCGCAGATGATCTGCGTTTTGATGATCAGCGTTTTGATGATCAGCGCGCAGACGGTTCACGAGCTGCTCGGTGCCGAGGCTGTCGAGCTCCTCATCGGCGACGGCGGCGAGCACCACCTCACCGGGCGCGTCGCCCTCGGCGGCCGCACGGAGGGCCAGCATGCAGGCGGCCAGGCCCGCCTTGGTGTCGGCTGCCCCGCGTCCACGGATCATGCCGTCGGCGATGCGGGGGACGAACGGGTCGGACATGCCCGCCACGCCCACGGTGTCGAGGTGGGCGTTGAGCAGCAGACGCGGGCCGCGCCCGCGGCCCCGCACCCGGGCCACCACGCTGGGGCGGCCCGGGACCGACTCCAGCACGGTCACCTCGGCCCCGGCGTCGCGGCACCAGGCCGCCACGAAGGCAGCGATCCCGGCCTCTCCCGCACCACCCGGCTCGAGCCCCGGGTTCACGGACGGGATGGCGATGAGCGCGGCGAGCAGTTCGATCACGGGCGGATGGTCCACACCCGGATGCTGGCACGGACCCGGCACCGGCCCGCCTGCCCGTCCTCACGAATCGTTCACAGCCGAACCGCAGAATGACGCCATGACCGCTCTCCGGCCCGGTTCCCCGCCTCCGCGGTCGGCGACCCGACGATGGTTGGCACCGGGTGTCCTGGCCACCCTCGTGGTGGGTGTGCTCGTCCTCGCCGCCGTGCCCGACGGCGCCGGGGCCGCCACCCGACGCACGACGAAGGCGCCGCGTCGGACGACCACGACCGCTCCGTCGCCGTCGACCAGCTCGTCGACCAGCTCGTCCACCGGCGTGTCGGGGTCGGCTGCTTCGAGTGTCCCGGTCACGACCGCTCCGGCGCCGACGACCGCTCCGGCCCCGACCTTCCAGCCCTCGGTGTCGTGGGCGCCCTGCGGGACGGGGCTCGAGTGCGGCGAGCTCACCGTGCCCCTCGACTACGCCGACCCGGCGGGCACGACGGTGACCGTCAACGCCATCCGCCGCCGGGCCACCGACCCGGCCAATCGCATCGGGGTGCTCATCGCCAACCCCGGCGGCCCCGGGGGGTCGGCCGTGACCCTGGTCCGCAGCAGCCGTTTCGCATCGGGGCTGCCGGCCGAGGTCGCCGCCCGGTTCGACATCGTGGGCATCGACCCCCGCGGCATCCGGGGCAGCATCGGGATCACCTGCCCGATCGCCGTGCCCGCCCGCGGGACGCCGCGTGACGAGGCATCACGGGCCTTCGCCGGGGCCTGCGCCTCCGCCGCCGGCTCCCTGCTGCCCCACGTCGGCACGGACTCGGCGGCCGAGGACATCGAGTCGATGCGGATCGCGCTGGGCGAGCAGCAGATCAGCTACCTCGGGTTCTCCTATGGCACCTACCTCGGAACCCTCTACCTCCAGCGCCATCCCGATCGCGTGCGGGCCGCCATCCTCGATGCCGCCGTCGACGGCAGCGTGTTCGGGGTCAGCTTCATGGTCGACCAGATGCGCGGGTACGAGCGCACCCTCGGCGAGTTCCTCACCTGGTGCCAGGCCATGCCGACCCGCTGCCCGTTCGCCGCCGTCACCCCCGACGTGCGGACCCGCTACGACGAGATGCAGTTCATCGCCGCCCGCACGGGGATCGGCCGGGAGCGCATCGCCAAGCAGGACCTGGAGTTCCTCGTGAGCCGGCTGCTGGGCGAATCGTGGAGCACCCTCGGGCGCCTGCTCGCCGATCTGTCCCGGGGCTCCACGGCATCGAGCATCTCGGTGTTCGACTCGATCA
>JBIKWW010000244.1:0-5760 GCA_044356125.1 Acidimicrobiia bacterium | reverse complement strand
GGGGTATGACCTCCGCTGTCGTCGACGTCCGCATCCCGACCATCATGCGCGCCCACACCGGTGGGCAGGCCAAGGTGCAGGCCACCGGCTCCACGGTGGGCGAACTGCTCGACGATCTGCTCGGCCGCTACCCGGGCATCAAGGCCCAGGTCGTCACCGAGGACGGCCAGCTCCACAAGTTCGTCAACGTCTACGTCAACGACGACGACGTCCGCTACATCGGCAAGCTCGACGCCCCCGTCAAGGCGGGCGACGTCGTGTCGATCCTGCCCGCCGTGGCCGGCGGGGCCTGAGTCGGCCCGATCCCGCCCGAGGAGCCGGTCATGGCCCGTTTCGCCTCCGCGCTGGAGCTCATCGGCGACACGCCGATGGTCGACGTGTCCGTGCTGTCGCCCAACCCGAAGGTCCGCATCTTCACCAAGCTGGAGGGCCAGAACCCCGGCGGCTCCATCAAGGACCGCATCGCGCTGTCCATGATCGAAGCGGCCGAGCGCGACGGGCGCCTGCAGCCCGGCTCCACGCTCATCGAGCCCAGCTCCGGCAACACCGGCATCGGGCTGGCCCTGGTGTGCCTGCTGAAGGGCTACCACCTCAAGATCGTGATGCCCGCCAACGTCACCCAGGAGCGTCGCCAGATGCTCCTCGTGTACGGGGCCGAGATCATCGAGTCGCCCGGCTCGGAGGGTTCCAACGGCGCCGTGCGCCTGGCCGAGAAGCTGGCCGGCGAGCACCCCGAGTGGGTGTTCCTCTACCAGTACGGCAACCCCGACAATCCGGCCGCCCACGAGCGAACCACCGGTCCCGAGATCCTGCGCGACTGCCCCGAGATCACGCACTTCGTGGCCGGGTTGGGCACGGCGGGCACGCTCATGGGCGTCGGCCGCTACCTCAAGGCCCACAAGCCCGGGGTGCAGGTGTGGGCCGTCGAGCCGCCCTCGGGCGAGATGGTCGACGGGCTGCGCAACCTCGACGACGGCTACATCCCGCCGGTGTTCACCGACAACGACGGCTTCAACCTCCTCGACCGCAAGAAGGTCGTGGGGCCTCGCGAGTCGGTCGAGATGACCCGCCGGATGGTCCGCGAGACCGGCCTCTTCGTCGGCATCAGCTCGGGCGCCATCATGGCCGCGGCGGTCAAGTGCGCAGCCGAGATCGACGAGGGCGTCATCGTCACCATCGTGTGCGACGCCGGCTGGAAGTACCTGTCCACGGGCGCCTACACCGACGATCTCGACACCGTCACCGAGACGGCCCGCAAGGTCATCTACTTCTGAACCCGTGGCGGCGGCGCAGCGGGCACGGGCGCCCCTGCGGGTGGGGCCCGGCGCACTAGCTTGAGCGGCCGTGTCCAGGAGCTACGACCGCGCCACCGACGGGCTCCGGCCCGTCACCTTCCAGCGTGATGCCACGGAGTTCGCCGCCGGCTCGGTCATCGTCAGCTTCGGCCGCACCCGGGTGCTGTGCACCGCCTCGGTCGACGAGGACGTCCCCCGCTGGATGCGCAACACCGGCAAGGGCTGGGTGACGGCCGAGTACTCGATGCTGCCCGGCTCCACCCCGGAGCGGACCGACCGGGAGGCGGCCAAGGGCAAGCAGTCCGGGCGCACCCAGGAGATCCAGCGCCTCATCGGCCGGGCCCTGCGGGCCGTCACCGACATGCGGATGCTCGGCGAGCGCCAGATCATCTTGGACTGCGACGTCCTGCAGGCCGACGGCGGAACCCGTACGGCCAGCATCTGCGGTGCCTACCTGGCCCTGCACGACGCCTGCACGCGCCTGGTCCAGGCCGGGACGATCCCGGCGCTGCCGCTCACGGCGTCGTGCGCGGCGGTGTCGGTCGGCATCGTCCGCGGGGTGCCCGTGCTCGATCTCGACTACAGCGAAGACGCCGGCGCCGAGGTCGACATGAACATCGTGATGGCCACGGAGGCCTCCGGTGCGGGGCGCTTCATCGAGGTGCAGGGCACCGCCGAGGGTCTGCCCTTCGACCGCGCCCAACTCGACGCCCTCCTCGGCCTGGCCGAGCACGGCATCGCCGAGATCACCGCCCTGCAGGCCGGGGTCCTCGCCGTTGCGCCACCACCTCGGCGATGAACCGGCGGCGGGCCGCAGTGGGGCTCTGGGCGGCCGCCCTGGCCCTGACCGCCCCGGGCTGCTCCGGCGGCTCGACGGGGCCGTCAGGGGCTGACCCGTCCGTGGCGAGCCCGCCCCCGACGGCATCCACGACGTCGAGCACCACGAGCACGACGACCACGAGCACGAGCACCACGAGCACGAGCACCTCGAGCACGACGACCACGCTGCCCAACTTCGGCGGCCCCAACTTCGGTGACGGCCCCGGCGGTTCCACGATCCCCGCCGGGCTCCCCGTCCCCGGCGGTTCGACCCCGGCGCCACCGCTGCTCCCCAGCGCCCCGGCGCCGGGGGCGTCGTCGACGAGCACCACGGTCGTGCCGGTGTCGACGAGCGCCACGGTCGTGCCGGTGTCGACGAGCACCACGGTGCCCGCCCCGTCGATCCCCGAGGCGGCGCGGGCCACTGCGGAACGCCTCTACCGGGCCCTCGTCATCGGCGACGAGGCGACCATCCGCACGCTGGCCTCCGTCGGCCCGGTGCGGACCAACGTCGGCGGCGAGGGGACGGACCCGCTCGTCCGGTGGCGGGCCGATCCCGCCGGTGACCTGACGGTCGTGCTGCTGCGCCTCCTCGAGACGACGCCGGCCCTCGACGGGGACGGCAACGTCGTGTGGCCGGGGCTGGCCGTCAAGGCCCCCGACACGTGGGACCCCCGCGACGAGGCCGACCTCGCCCGGCTCGGGTTCCCGCCCAATGTCGTGGCTGCGGTGATGTCCAAGCGGCGGTACCTCGACCGGCGCATCGTCATCACGCCCCGGGGTGTGTGGCGCGAGTTCCGCATCGGGCTGTGACGGGACGTACCGTGCGCTTCGTCGTCGCCTCCGCCAACCCGCACAAGGTCGCCGAGCTGCGCCAGCTGCTGGCCGAGTCGATGCCCGACGTCGAGCTCCTGCCCCGTCCGGTGGACGTCCCCGATGTGGTCGAGGACGCCGACACCCTGCTCGGCAACGCCCGCCTCAAGGCCCATGCCCTCGCCCGGGCCACCGGTGAGGCCGCCATCGCCGACGACACGGGTCTGTTCGTGGACGCCCTCGACGGCCGACCCGGCGTGCACACCGCCCGCTACGCCGGCGAGAACGCCGACGACGCCGCCAATCGCGCCCGGCTGCTGGACGAGCTCGCCCTCGTGGGCGGCGCCCCGGCCGCTCGCCGGGCCCGCTTCCACACCGTGGCCCTCGCCGCCTGGCCCGACGGGACGGAGATCTGGGCCGAAGGCGTCGTCGAGGGGGCGATCGCCGACGCCGAACGGGGCACCGGCGGGTTCGGGTACGACCCCGTGTTCTGCCCTGACGGTCACGCGGGACTGACGTTCTCGGAGCTGGGCCTGCCCGTCAAGCAGCAGATCTCCCATCGGGGCCGGGCCGTGCGGGCCCTCGCCGTGCTGCTGACGCGCTGAGCGGTCGCCGAGCGGTCGCCGAGCGGTCGCCGAGCGGCCGCCGAGCACGGCGACCCGTCCCGCCCCTACGCTGCGCCCGATGCATCCCGGTACCGGTGAGCGTGGTCCACTGCGGCTCGGGGAGCTGATCGAGGGCGGCGACGTCGAGGCCCTCTGCGAGCAGGTGGACTCGCTCGTGCTCGACGGCCGCTGGGATTCCGTGCTCGATCTCCGTGACCGTTGCCGGGCAGCCATCGAGCGGGGCCGTCAGCTCTGGCCGGTCGCCGCCTGGGCCGAGTACCGCCTCTGCCTCGACGCCCCCGCGTCGGTGGCTGCCGGGCTCGTGGATTCGCCTGCCGCCCGCTTCACACTCGGGCCCTTCGCCGAGGTGCTCGCCTCCACCCACACCTGGACCGAGCTGTCGCCCTGGCTTCCGGCAACGCCGGGGGCGGAGGCGGTGGCGTTCGAGCGGGTGGTCCGGGGCGAGCACCTGGCCGGCGACGCCCGGGTCGAGGCGATGGCCCGATCGAGCGGCATTCCGGCCTGCCTGCAGCCCTGGGAGCCCGTCTATCCGGTGGCGACCTACCACCTCGACCGGGTGGAATGGGCCCTCCCCGTCGAGTTGGCGACGGCCGCCGCCCGCGGCGAGGTGGTGTCCACCGAGGGGGTTCCCGGCCTCGCCGACCCGTCGACGGTCACGGCGCTGGTCGACTGCGTGCGGCCGTGGACGGTCGAATCCAACGGCGTCGCCCGTGCGGTGGCGGTCGAGGGTTCGGGGGTCGAGGCCGTGGCTGCACTCGGAGCGGGGAAGGCCCGGCTCGCCGAGGTGTCGGCCGCCGATGCCCTCCTGCTCATCGCCTGGGCGTCGGGTGGGGGAGGGGCCCACGGTCGCCGCCGGGGGGCGGCGGCCGGCCGCTTCGAGGCCTGGTGGGTGGGTGCCCACCTGGCCGGGCTGGCTGAGGACTGGCCCGTCGAGCCCGATGAGCTCGGTGACGCCCTGGCGGAGCTGCGCTGGTGGGTGTGGGCTCCGGTGGGCACGGCCGTCGAACCTGAGGGCTGGGTGCTGCGGATCGCCGCCGCCAGCCCCACGGAACGGTTGGCCTGGGCCCTCGACGCCCACGACCACCGCTGACGATCACCGGGCCGCCACCGCCGCCACCGCTGCCACTGCCGCGTCCGCCACGGCCGCCGCTTCCGGTGAAGGCTGGGCGTTTGGCCGCGTGTGGGAGTGGTGGATCGCCCAGCCTTCATGAGACGGCCCGGCCTTCAGTCGGCGGCCCGGTGCGAGGACCGGCCGCTTCCGGTGAAGGCTGGGCGTTTGGCCGCGTGTGGGAGTGGTGGATCGCCCAGCCTTCATGAGACGGCCCGGCCTTCAGCTGGCGGCCCGGTGCTCGTTCGCGAGTCCGGCGCCGAGCGCCTGTTCCAGTGCGTGCAGGAGCGGTCCTGGATCCCCGGCGTCAGCCGCCGTCGCCGGCAGGATGCGCCACCCGGCGGCCACGAGCAGGCGTTCCCGCTGGATGTCGGCCCGCTGGGCGGAATGGGCCGCATGCCACCGGGCCCCCATTGCCTCAATGGCAACCCGCTGCTGGGGCCAGGCGAGATCCACGAGGCGCGGCCCGTCGGCCGTCTCCACCGACAGGTTGCGCACGGGCGCCGGCATGCCGACGGCAGCGAGCATCCTCACGAACGCCAGCTCGAGCCAGCTGCGAACCATCCCCGCACCGGCCCGTCGCTCGACCACGATCCGCTCCATGGCGTCGACGCCGTGGCGGCCCTGGCGACCCATGGCGTCGAGCACGGTCGTCAGCGAGTCGAGCGTGGTCAGCCGGCGGATCAGCGCATCGTCGATCTGTTGCTCGAGGGTGTCGCGGTCGTAGAGCGCAGCCAGTTCGACGAGCGTCCGGGCCACACCCGACACCCGAACCCCCTCGAACCAGCGCATCTGGTTGGGGCCCGGCGGGAGCACCCGGTGCACGACGAAGGGCATCTTCACCGAGCGCCGTTCGGCCGGTATCGACACCTCTGCGCCCGACCACGTCAGCGGCAGCCCGTGGATGACGGCCGCGCTGCGGTGCGAGATGAAGGCCTGGACGCCCATGCACAGGGCGGCGGCGACGGCGCCGAGTGGCGGGCCGAGCTGGCCGTTGCCAAGGTGCAGGACCGAGCGGTTGACCGGGGTGAGGAGCCCGGACCGGCAACGGGCGTCGATCGAGGACCAGCAGACTCCGTGCTCGAGCAACGTGCGGCGG
>JBIKWW010000016.1:0-19001 GCA_044356125.1 Acidimicrobiia bacterium | reverse complement strand
CGGGTTCATCCTGGTGCCCTTCGCCGTCGCCGGTGAGAACGCCCGGGCCGCCACCAGCGCCTTCGAGAGCGTCGTCACCTACCTGATCATCTACACGCTGATGAACCTCGGCGCCTTCACCGTGGTGATCGCCGTCTCCCGCAAGACCCGCTCGGGCGAGATCGGCTCCTACGGCGGCCTCTTCGAGTACGCCCCGGCCATGGCCGTCACGATGACGGTCTTCATGGCCGCCCTCGCCGGCATCCCCCCGCTCGGCGGCTGGTTCGCCAAGTTCACGGTCTTCCGGTCGGTCCTCGACGCGGGCGGCTTCTGGCCCGTCACCCTCGGTGTGGTGGCGGCCGTCAACGCCGTCATCGCCTTCGCCTACTACGGCCGGATCATCCGGGAGATGTGGATGAAGCCGGTGCCCGACGGCGACCGCACGGCGATCAAGGTGGCGCCCTCGTTGACGGCGTCGCTGGCCCTGTGCGCCATCGGCGTGGTGGTGGTCGGCGTGCTGCCCCAGATCGTCGGCCGCTTCGCCGAGCTGTCCATCTTCGGCTGACCCGCCGAAGCCGGGCCAGGCCCGCCGGGCGTAACGTGGCGCCATGACGGCCATCCTCGTCCATGGCCAGCCCGGGGCACCGGCGGTCCGGGAAGCCCCGCTCGCCGAGCGCTGGTGGATGCTGCGGGATCCCGTCGGCGGTGCGGCGACGCGGCGCGAGCTCCGGGCGAGCCAGGGGTGATCTCGTTCTCGGCCTTCATGGCCGAGGCGCTCTACGGCCCGACCGGCTTCTACACGGTCGGCGGCGGAGCGGGCCGCCGCCGGGACTTCGTCACCAGCCCCGAGACCGGCCCCCTCTTCGGTGCCGTGCTCGCCCGGGCCCTCGACACCTGGTGGCGGGAGGCGGGGCGTCCCGACCCGTTCTTCGTCGTGGAGGCGGGCGCGGGGGCGGGCACCCTCGCCCGGTCGATCCTCCACGCCCGCCCGCAGGTGCTGCCCGCCCTGCGCTACGTGCTCGTCGAGGTGTCCCCGACGCTGCGCGACGCCCAGCGCCGGGGCCTGACGCTGGTGCCCCCCTCCGAGCTCATGGGCTCCGTGCTCACCGACGCCGACGGGGACCGTCACCCGGTGAGCGGCGCCGGTCCGATCCTCACCGCGTTGGCCGACCTGCCCGCCGGGCCCTTCGGGCACGGGGTGGTGATCGCCAACGAACTGCTCGACAACCTGCCCTTCGACATCGTCCGGCGCACCCCCCGAGGATGGGACGAGCTGGGCGTCGATCCCGCCGGGCCGACGCCGACGTGGCGTGGCGTCCCCGCCGCCCCGCTGCTGACCGACCGGCTCCCACCCGGGTCGGACCAGGTGCCGGTGGGAGCTGCCGTCCCGGTGCAGCGCGCCGCCGGCGAGTGGCTCCGCCGCGCCCTGGCCCTGCTGCGCCACGGACACGTCGTCGTCATCGACTACGCCGCTCCGACCACCGCGGAGCTCGGCCTGCGGCCCCACACCGGCTGGCTCCGGACCTACCGGGGCCACGACCGCGGTGGGGACCCTCTCGACCACCCGGGGACGCAGGACATCACCGCCGACGTCGCCGTCGACCAGCTCGCCGCCGTGCGGCGCCCCACCCGGGTCCGTTCGCAGGCCGAGTTCCTGCGGGCCCACGGCATCGACGCCCTCGTCGAGGAAGGCCGAGACCGCTGGGCGGCCGGGGCCGCCCGTCCCGACCTCGCCGCCATCGAGGGCCGCAGCCGCGTGGGCGAGGCCGAGGCGCTGCTCGACCCCGCCGGGCTGGGTGCCTTCACCGTGCTGGAGTGGGACCTGTGAGCGCGGCGATCGGCCTGATCCTCATCGACATCGACGGCACCCTCGTCGGGACCGAGGACGTCATCCCCGCCGCCGTGTGGGACGCCGTCGACGAGGCCCGCGCCGCCGGGGTCCACCTCGCCATCTGCACCGGCCGTCCGGGCTCGGGCGACGCGCTGCGCTACGCCCGCCTCGTGTCACCCGACGAGCCCCACATCTTCCAGTCGGGCGCCTCGGTGAACTGGGTCGACGGTCGCACCGTGCACGTGGTCGAGTTCCCGGCGGCGAGCTACCCGGGTCAGGTCGAACTGGCCCGCCGCACCGGTCAGGCCTTCGAGGTGTACACGCCGACGGACTGCCTCATCGAACGCCACACCATCTGGGGCCGTGCCCACGAGGAGGCGATCGGCCTCACCACCACCCTCGTGCCGGACCTGCTCACCGTCGAGGGGCCGGTCGTACGGACCCACTGGGTGGTGCCGTGGGAGCAGTGGCCGCCGATCGAGGCCGAGATCCGCCGCGACGAGGGCCTCGAGGTGAGCGTGGCCCGCCACGCCGACCTCACCGGCGCGTGCTTCACGAGCGTCACGGCGCGGGGCATCTCCAAGGCGTCGGCGGCCGCCGTGCTCGCCCGCCACCACGGCCTGCCGCTGACCGCGACGGCGATGGTGGGCGACGGCGACAACGACCTGTCGGTGCTCCGGGCCGTCGGGCTCCCCATCGCCATGGGCAACGGCACCGACGCCGTGAAGGCGGCCGCCGCCCACACGGTCGCCCACGTCGACGAAGGGGGCCTGGCCGAGGCCATCCGCCTGGCCCTGCAGGCTTCGCCCGGGGGGCGCATCGGCGGGTAGGTTGCGCGCCATGGCCGAGCCGACGCTTGACGCACTCCTGTCCGAGGACCGCACCTTCCCGCCGCCGCCGGCGTTCGCCGCAGCGTCGTTGCTGAACGACCGCCGCTTCCACGAGGAGGCCGGACGCGACTGGCAGGCCTTCTGGGCGCGACAGGCGAGGGAGCTCGTCGAGTGGATCACCCCGTTCTCCGACGACGCCGTGCTCGACTGGCAGCTCCCCTTCGCCCGGTGGTTCCACGACGGGACGCTCAACCTCTCGGTGAACTGCCTCGACCGCCACGTCCGGGCCGGCCGGGGCGACAAGGTGGCGTTCCACTTCGAGGGCGAGCCGGGCGACACGCGCACCATCACCTACGCCGCCCTGCTCGACGAGGTGCAGCGCTTCGCCGCCGCCCTGAAGAGCCTCGGGGTGAAGCGGGGCGACCGCGTCGCCATCTACCTGCCGATGATCCCGGAGGCGGCGGTCGCCATGCTGGCCTGCACCCGCATCGGTGCCGCCCACTCGGTCGTGTTCGGCGGCTTCTCCTCGGACTCGCTGCGCGACCGCATCAACGACGCCGACTGCGTCGCCGTCATCACCGCCGACGCCGGCAACCGGCGCGGCGCGCCCAGCGCCCTCAAGCCCCACGTCGACCGCGCCCTCACCGAGTGCCCGACGGTGCGCAACGTCGTCGTGGTCGACCGCTGCCGCACCGAGGTGGACATGGTCGACGGCCGTGACGTCTGGTACCACGACCTCATGTCCGGCTTCCCGTCGGGCACGGTCTGCGAGCCCGAGGCGATGAACGCCGAGGACCTGCTCTTCCTGCTGTACACGAGCGGCACCACGGCCAAGCCGAAGGGGATCATGCACACCACCGGTGGGTACCTCACGCAGGTCACCTTCACCCACCGCTACGTGTTCGACCTGCACCCCGACACCGACGTGTACTGGTGCTCGGCCGACGTCGGCTGGGTGACCGGGCACAGCTACGTGGTGTACGGCCCGCTCTCGAACGGGGCCACCAGCGTGATGTACGAGGGCACGCCGGACACGCCCGGCAAGGACCGCTGGTGGGCCCTCATCGAGAAGTACCGCGTCACCATCTTCTACACGGCACCCACGGCGATCCGGGCCTGCATGAAGTGGGGCGTCGAGGAGCCGGCGAAGCACGACCTCAGCTCGCTGCGCCTGCTCGGATCGGTGGGCGAACCCATCAACCCCGAGGCGTGGATGTGGTACCACGACCACATCGGCGGCGGCCGCTGCCCGATCGTCGACACGTGGTGGCAGACCGAGACGGGCGGGATCATGATCACCCCGCTGCCGGGGCTCACCACCACCAAGCCGGGCTCGGCCACCTTCCCGCTGCCCGGCATCGGGGCCGCCGTCGTGGACGACCATGGCACCCCGATCGAGGTCGGGGGCGGGTACCTGGCCCTCACCCATCCGTGGCCGTCGATGCTGCGCGGCATCTGGGGCGACCCCGACCGCTACCGGGCCACCTACTGGTCCACCTACGAGGGCAAGTACTTCGCCGGCGACGGCGCCAAGCTCGACGACGACGGCTACCTCTGGCTCCTCGGCCGGGTGGACGACGTGATGAACGTGTCGGGCCACCGCATCTCGACCACCGAGGTGGAGTCGGCCCTCGTCGACCACCCGAGCGTGGCCGAGGCCGCCGTGGTCGGCGCCACCGACGAGCTCACGGGGCAGGCCGTCATCGCCTTCGTGACGCTCAAGGGCGGCGGTTCGCTCGACGCCTCCCATGGCGAGGTGCTGCGCCGCCACGTCAGCGAGAAGATCGGCCCGATCGCCAAGCCCAAGCAGATCGTCTTCACCGACGACCTTCCCAAGACCCGCTCCGGCAAGATCATGCGGCGCCTGCTGCGCGACATGGCCGAGGGCCGCCAGCTCGGTGACACCACCACCCTGTCGGACCCGAACGTGATGGCGACGATCAAGGAGCGCGCCGCCGCCCAGCCCACCGAGGACTGACCCCCGGGTGGCGCCGCTCGGCGACCAGCGGCGCCCAGCGGTCGAGCTGCCGCATGACCGCGTCGGGATCGTCGTCCCACAGGGTGAGCACGGCGCGGTGGACGCCTTCGGCGAAGAGCGTGTCGAGCCCGGCGGGGGACTCCGTCGCCCCCATCACCGTGACCTCGATGTCGCCGGCGTCGCGGCCGACGCGGTCGCACGCGTCGCGCAGCAGCGCCAGCCGGGAGGCCAGGGAGGGGCGCGACGAGATCGGCATCCAGCCGTCGGCCCACCGGGCCACCTGCCCGAGCAGCCGCGGCCCGGCCCCTCCGGCCAGCGACACCTTGGGCCCTCCGGGCTGGTGGGGCTTCGGCCACATCCACGAGGGAGCCACCCGCATCGTCGCCCCCTCGTAGGAGCCGACCTCCGACGTCCACAGCGACCGCATGGCCCCGACGACCTCGCGCGTGCGGGTCCACCGGTCGGCGAAGACGGCCCCGTGACGCCCACGCGGCGCCTCACCGCAGCACCGTCACCGGATCGGGGCGGAGCGGGTCGGCAGGTCGCGGTACTCGCCCCTCAACTCGCGCTTGAGGACCTTGCCCGACATGTTCCGCGGCAGCGGCTCGTCGCGCACGACCAGGTAGCGGGGCAGCTTGTAGTCCGCGAGCGAGGCCGAGCAGGCGGCGAGCACGTCCGCCGCGCTCAGCGGCGCTCCGGCGGTGAGGGCGACGACGGCGGGCACCTCGCCCCAGCGGTCGTCGGGGACACCCACCACGGCCACCTCGACCACCCCCGGCACCCCGGCCAGCACCCGTTCGATCTCGGCCGGGTACACGTTCAGGCCGCCGGAGATCAGCATGTCCTTCTTGCGGTCCACCACGTAGAGGTAGCCGTCGGCGTCGAGGTGGCCCAGATCACCGGTGTGGAGCCACCCTCCGGCCAGGGCCGCCTCGCTGGCCGCCGGGTCGTTCCAGTAGCCGGACATGACGGTCGGTCCCTTCACGACGATCTCGCCGACCTCTCCCGGCCCGCAGAACGACCCGTCCTCGGCCTCGATCGCCACCCGCGTGTGGATGGTCGGCAGGCCCGCCGAACCGACCTTGCGGAAGGCGTCGGCCGCCGGGAGCATCGTCGCCGCCGCCGACACCTCGGTCAGGCTGAAGCCCTGCAGCATCGGGATGCCCCGGGCCTGGATCGTGCGCAGCAGCGACACCGGCACCGGAGCCCCGCCGCTGCACGCGACGCGCCAGCTCGACAGATCGGCGGCGGCGAAGCGGGGGTGGTCGGCGAGCTGCTGCAGGATGACCGGAACGGCCAGGAGCGCCGTCACCCGTTCCTGCTCGAAGAGGTCGAAGAGCCGGTCGTTGTCCACGGCCGGCTCCAGCACGAGCCGGGCGCCGGCCCAGTAGGTGAACAACCAGACGGCCAGGCCGCCGGTGAAGGCGAGCGGAAAGGGGAGCACGACCCGATCGGCGGTCGTCAGCTGGATGGCCTGGGCCCACCCCTGGGAGGCGACGTTCCACGAGCCGTGGGTGAGCACGGCGCCCTTCGGGTCGCCCGTCGTGCCCGACGTGTAGCAGAGGAAGGCCGGGTGGTCGGCGGCCGTGACCACCTCGGCGGGACGGCCCCCGGGCACGGCCAGCTCCATGAGCGCCTCGACCGCGACCACCGCGATGCCCTGTGCCTCGGCGGCCGCCGTGGACGGGCGCAGGGCGGTGTCGGTGACGAGCAGCGAGCAGCCCGCGTCGGCGGCCACGAAGGCCACCTCGGGCGCGGTGAAGCGCACGTTGAGGGGCACCAGCACGGCGCCGAGCTTCCAGGCGGCCACCGACAGCAGGCACCACTCCGGCCGGTTCAGCATGAGGATGCCGATGCGGTCTCCGTGGCCGATGCCCGCCGTCCCGGCCAGGCCGGCGGCCAGCTCGTCGCTGCGGTCGTCGAGCTCCCGCCAGGTGAGCGTGGACCCGGCGAAGCGGATGGCCGGCTCGTCGGGCTGCCAGCGGGCCCAGTGGCGTCCGATGTCGGCGAGGTTCAAGGTGGCGGCCACCGGCGCACGATGCCACGGGCCCGCCCGTCGGCGCCACGCCGCCGGCCGGGCTCAGCGGGTGTCACGCGGCCGGGCTCAGCGGGGGCCGCGGTCCAGGGCGAGCACCGCCTCGGCCAGGGCCAGCGCCGCCGGGGTGTGGGCCAGGTTGCCGAGCGGGACGGGGCCGCGCGGATCGAGGGCGGCGGGCAGCTGGGGCAGGGGCGCGACGGCCCGGACGAGGGCGTCGAGGCGCTCATGGGCGTCCTCCCAGCGCCCCACCCGGGCGAGCGCCGTCACCGCCTCGAACGACACCGAGAGCTCCGGTGCCTGCCCGGGCGGAAGCCCGTCGTCGACGTGGGGCAGGTGGCGGTGCAGGGTGGGCCCCTCCCCGAGCTGGCGCACCACCAGATCCACGGTGGACCGCATCCGCCCCTCGGCCTCGCCCTCGGCGTCGTCGGCCAGGGCCGGCGGATCGCCCTCGGGGGGCGCCGCCACCCGCAGCAGCATGGCGTCGGTCGTGGGATCGAGTGGCGTGCGCTGCCAGTGCGAGCCCGCGCCCCGCCCCGCCAGCCCCTGGGTCCCCAGCCAGGCGTCGAGGGCGTCGGCCGTGTCGAGCCAGGACCACGCCTCCAGGTCGAGCGGGTGGCGCGATCGCATCGAGGCCGACGCCGCCCGCAGGGCCCGCGACACGGCCAGCCCCGACGCCACGTGGCGCACCGGGCGGCCCCGCTGGTCCCAGCGGCCGTGATCGGGCCGCGGCATCCCGTCGGGCGCACCGGCGTCGAGCCAGCGCGCCACGGTCCGCAGCGCCCGGCCCTGACGGCGGGCGTCGAGCACCAGCGACGCCGCCGCCACCGCCCCCAGGTCGACCCGGCCGGCGGCGTCGGCCCCCATCCGTACGGGGTGGTGCCCACGCCAGCCGGCGAAGTCGGTCTCCCGCTCGCCCGGCGGCGGTGATCCGTCGGCGGCCCGCACCGGGGCCGGCACCTCGTCGACGTCGGCCAAGGCCGCGGCGAGCCAGTCGCGACCCGCGTCGGCCCAGTCGGGCCGGCCCAGGCGCTCCCACAGGCGGACGGCCCGGGCGGTGTCGTCGAGCCAGACCAGCCGCTCGTCCAGGTTCCGTTCGTTGCCGATGGCCCGGGGGAGCGAGGTCGTCAGCGCGCGTACGATCCCGCCCTCGGGCACCGTCGCCATGCGCAACTGGGACACGGCCCGGCGCAGCAGCGGGTGTCGGGGCCCGTCGTGGTCGATCTCCCCGCAGGCCCGCTCCCAGGCGTCGGCGTTCGCCAGGAGCCGGGTCGTCACCCGCTCCGGGTCCTGGTCGATCGCCGCCCGGGTCCGCACGGGCAGACCGTCGATGCCCACCACGGCGGCGGTGAGCGTGACGCGCCCCCCGGCCTCCACCCGCACGGCGTCGCCCTCGGTCAGTGCCCCGCCCGCCGCCGGGTCCGTGCGGACCTGCACCACGGTGCGGCCCACGCTCATGCCCGACGACCAGCGCCGGTGGGCCAGGCCCGCCCGGGCCACGGTGCCGGCCGCCGCCCGGGGCGACCACGACCACCCGATCCACGGGGCCCCCGCCAGCACGGTCACCAGTCGGGTGAGCACGCCGTCGGTCAGGTCGTCGCGGAGCTCGACCACGGCCTCGGGGGTCCGCAGCACGGTGACGACCTGGCGGCCGTGGCGGTGCTGGTCGCCCGCCCACAGCAGGCCCTCGGTGGCGGGCTCGCCGGGGCCCGGCATGAGCGCCAGGCGCAGGGCACCGCCGCCGGGATCCACCAGTCGGGCCAGGACCGGGTCGCCGTCGAGTGCCGGGCACCACCACTCGAACGTGCCGTCGGCGGCCACGACGGCGGCCGCCCGCCCGTCGGTGAGGACCGCCCGCTCGCCCAGGCCGAGCAGGTCGCCCCCACCCAGCACCGGGGCCCGCAGCGGCCGGTCCGATCGCAGGCGCGGCACGGGCGCCACCGCTCAGGCGCTGATGGAGACGATCTCCACGCGCAGCGTCGCCCCCGTCGGGGCCTGGTAGGAGACGGTGTCGCCGACCGTGTGGCCGATCATGGCCTGACCCATGGGCGAGGTCGGGGACACGACGTCGAGCCCCTCCCGGCGCTCCTCGATGGTGCCGAGGAGGTAGGTCTCGGTCTCGGTGTCGCCCTCGAAGCGGATGGTGACCACGCAGCCGGCGTCGACCCGGGACGTGTCGACGGTGTCGACGATCTCGGCATCGTCGAGGATCGCCCGGATCTGCTTCATCCGGGCGTCCATCTTCCCCTGCTCGTCCTTGGCCGCGTGGTACTCGCCGTTCTCCGACAGGTCCCCCAGCTCGCGGGCGGCCTCGATGCGCTTGGCGATCTCGATGCGGCCACGGGTGTAGAGGTCGTCGAACTCGGCCTGCAGACGCTCGTAGGCGTCCCGGGACAGCTTGGTGCTCACGGCGGTCAGGGTACTCGGGGCCTCCCGGAACCCCGGCCGCGATCGGTAACCTGCCCGGCCGTGGCTCACAGGATCGCAGTGCTCGGTGGTGACGGGATCGGCCCGGAGGTGACGGCCGAGGCGCTCAAGGTCGTCCGGGCCGCGGGGGTGGAGCTCGACACGACCGAGTACGACCTCGGTGGCCGCTTCCACGCCCGGACCGGGGAGGTGCTGCCCGACTCCGTGCTCGAGGAGCTCCGTGGGTTCGACGCCATCCTGCTCGGTGCCATCGGCACCCCCTCGGTGGCCCCCGGTGTGCTCGAGCGGGGCCTGCTGCTGAAGCTGCGCTTCGAGCTCGACCTCTACATCAACCAGCGCCCGTTCTTCTACCCGGCCAACCACGTGGACTGCATCGTGATCCGGGAGAACACCGAGGGCACCTACGCCGGAGAGGGCGGGTTCCTGCGCAAGGGCACCCTGCACGAGATCGCCACGCAGGGCTCGGTGAACACGCGCATGGGCGTGGAACGGGCGATCCGCCACGCCTTCGCCCTGGCCCGCACCCGGGAACGGCGCCACGTCACCCTCGTGCACAAGACCAACGTGCTGCAGTTCGCCGGCGATCTCTGGCAGCGCGTCTTCAACCTCGTCGCCGCCGAGTTCCCCGACGTGTCGACCGCCTACAACCACGTCGACGCCGCCTGCATCTACTTCGTCGACTCCCCGCAGCGCTTCGACGTGCTCGTCACCGACAACCTCTTCGGCGACATCCTCACCGACCTCGCCGGGGCGGTGTCCGGCGGTGTCGGCCTGGCCGCGTCGGCCAACCTCAACCCGGCCCGCACCGGCCCCTCGATGTTCGAGCCGGTCCACGGTTCGGCCCCCGACATCGTCGGCACGGGCAAGGCCGACCCCCGCGCCGCCATCATCTCGGCGGCGATGATGCTCGACTTCCTGGGCGAGGCCGAGGCCGCCGCCCGCATCCGGGCCGTGATCGAGCGTTCGCTGGCCGCCGATTCGGGCCGGCCCGCCGGGCCCACCGCCGCCATCGGCGACTGGGTGGCCGCCTCCCTCTGACGCCCCGCCCGCCGGGGCGAGCCGTCTGCCGGGGCGAGCCGTCTGCCGGGGCGAGCCGTTCCCCGGTATTGCGTTCGCCCGCGGTCGCGCTGCGGCCGTAACCTCGCCGACATGTCGAGCAGCCCGGTCACCGCCCCCACGGACTTCCGCATCGAGCGCAACCCCCACCCGGCCTCGGCCGAGCGCCGCGCCGAGATCTTCGCCAACCCCGGGTTCGGGAGGTACTTCACCGACCACATGCTGTCCATCACCTGGACGGCGGCCGAGGGCTGGCACGACGCCCGCATCGAGCCCTACGGGCCGATCCCCATGGACCCGGCCACCTCGGTGCTGCACTACGCCCAGGAGATCTTCGAGGGGCTGAAGGCCTACCGCCACCCCGACGGCTCGGTGTGGACCTTCCGGCCCGAGGCCAACGCCGAGCGGTTCCAGCGCTCGGCCCGGCGACTGGCCCTGCCCGAGCTGCCCGTCGAGTCCTTCGTGGCCTCCCTGGAAGCCCTCGTGCGCCTCGACGCCGACTGGGTGCCGACCGGAGGCGAGCACTCGCTCTACCTGCGGCCCTTCATGTTCGCCAGCGAGGTGTTCCTCGGGGTCCGCCCCTCGGCCGAGGTCCGCTACATGGTGATCGCCTCGCCCGTCGGTCCCTACTTCGCCAGTGGCATCAAGCCCGTGAGCATCTGGCTGTCGACCAACTTCACCCGCGCTGCGCCGGGTGGCACCGGGGCGGCCAAGTGCGGCGGCAACTACGCCGCCGGGCTCGCGGCCCAGATCGAGGCCGGCGAGCACGGCTGCGACCAGGTCGCCTTCGTCGACGCCGAGGAGCACCGCTGGATCGAGGAGCTCGGCGGGATGAACCTCTACTTCGTGAAGGCCGACGGTCGTCTCGTCACCCCGCCGACCAGCGGCACGATCCTCGAAGGGGTCACCCGCTCGTCGATCCTGATGCTCGGCAAGGAGCTCGGCCTCACGCCCGAGGAGCGCCCCATCGACATCGACGAGTGGCGCTCGGGGGTCGCCTCCGGCGACATCCGCGAGGTGTTCGCCTGTGGCACGGCGGCCGTGATCACCCCCGTCGGGCGGCTCGTGTGGGACGGCGGCGAGGTGGGCTCGGGCAACGCCGGCGAGATGACCATGCGGCTGCGCAACGCCCTGGTCGACGTCCAGTACGGGCGCGCCGCCGACAGCCACGGCTGGCTGAAGCGCCTGGTCTGACCCGTCGGGCCCGGGGCGTGAACCCGGGGTGGCCGGATAGGCGCCCGCCGCGGCCAGACTCCGCCCGTGGGTCTCCTCGACCGTTTCCGCCGCACCGGTCCGTCCCCTCACGCCGCCGGGGGATCCGCCTGGGCCCCTGACGGGTTGCGGCCCCTCGAGCTCGGTGGCCGCATCCCCGGACCGGTGATCCCCTTCGGCCCGGGCGCCTTCGTGCTGGTCGCCGGTGACGGGTACGCGGTGGCGGCTGCTTCGCTGACCACCTCCGGGGGCCGGATCGTGGCGCTCGGTCACGACGGCCTGTGGAGCACGGTGCCCGCGGAGCGGACCATCGCCGCCTTCCTGCAGCACCTGCTCAGCTGGTCCGCCCCGCAACGGGCCGATGTCGCCCTGGTCGAACGCCCCGAGGCCGAGCGCGCGGTCGCCGCCGTCGGGCTCCGCGCCCTGCGGCTCGGCCCCGTCCAGCTCGGCGCGCTCCAGCTCGGCACCCGCGGGGTCGGCACCGGCGGGATCGGCACCGGCGGGGTCGGCACCGTCGTCGTCCGGGGTGACGCCCTCGACGGTGACGATGCGGCGATCGACGCCCTGACGGCCTTCGTGGAGCAGGGTGGCTCGGTGATCGTCGACTCGACCCCCTGGGGGTGGTTGCAGCTCCACGGCGGGACGCTGCGCGACGACCACGGCGCCAACCGGCTCGTTCGCCGCTTCGGGCTGTGCTTCACCGACGGCCTCGTGGAGCCCTCGAGGGGCGGCACCTACGCCGTGCAGGGGGTCGACCGTGACGACCCGGACCTCCACGGCCTCGGGGCGCTCGCCGCGCTCCGGGCCCGGCGGCCGTCGGCCGTGGCCTCCTCGACCCTGCTGGCCCTCGTCGGCGGGCTCCCCGGGGGCGATCCCTTCCTGGACGACGTGCGGGCCGTGGCCGGTTCGTGCGACCCGTTCGCCATCACGGCGCAGCGGCCCGTCCGCGCCCACGACGTCGGCGCCCGCCTCGCCGCCCGGCTGTGGCTGGCCGACCGTCAGGGCGCATCACCGCCGCCACCGCTCGCGCTCTCGGCCCCGATGGATGCGACGGCCCCGATGGATGCGACGGCCCCGATGGATGCGACGGCCCCGATGGCGGTGACCCGGGTGACCGTCCCCGCCGGCCGCCACGGGTGGATCAGCACGGGTGTGCACGCCCGGCCCGGTGAGCGCATCACCGTCCGCCTCACGACGCCCCGGTCGACGGCCCTCGACGCCGCCGTCGATGCCGGGATGACCCTGCGCATCGGCGCCCAGACCGACACGCTGTGGCACGCCGAGGAGTGGAAGCGGTTCCCCGAGGTGGCCGCAGCCGAGCCGATCACGGGCGACGTGACCGCACTGACGAACCCCTTCGGCGGTCTCGTCTACGTCGAGCTCGAGTGCCCCTGCCCGGTGCCGATCGAGCTCGAGATCACCGGCGGGGCGGTCGCGCCCCGCTACGTCCTGGGAACCACCGGCCCCGACGAGTGGCGGCGGCTCCGCGGCGCCGATGCGCCGTGGAGCGAGATCGAGGGCCGCCGCTTCGTCCTCACCGTGCCGAGCTGGGCGACACGGGCCCTCGACGACCCGGCGGCCGTGTGCGCCTACTGGGACGAGGTCCTCGGCCGCTGCTACGAGCTGGCCGGAGTGGGGGAGCGGACCCGCCCCGAGCGCTACGTGTGCGACGTCCAGATCTCCCACGGCTACCTCCACGCCGGCTACCCGGTGATGGGCCACGACGACATCGCCGGCGTGTGGACCGACCCACATCGTCTGCGCGCATATGACTGGAACGCGGCGTGGGCGCTGTTCCACGAGACGGGCCACAACTTCCAGGAGGACAGCTGGACCTTCGACGGGACGGTCGAGGTGACCTGCAACCTGTTCTCCCTGTACTGCGCCCAGACCGTCCACGGTCGCACCGACGATGCCCACCCGGCACTGGTCCCGGCCCGCCGCCAGGCCACCGCCCACAAGCGCCATCCCTCCTTCGAGGCCTGGAAGTCCGATCCCTTCCTCGCCCTCGACAGCTACCGGGAGCTGATCGACGCCTACGGATGGGACGCCGTGAAGGCCGTCATCGCCTCCTACCGGGACCCGGCGTTCGGGCCGCCGCCCGCCGACGACGCCGACGCCAGGGGCCAGTGGGCGGTCCGGTACTCGAGGGTCGTGGGGCGCGATCTGTCCGGCCACTTCGACGCCTGGGGCATCCCCATCCCCGACGCGGCCCGGCGGGCCTGCCGGTCTGCGGGCGGCCGTCGGCTAACCTGACCACCCGATGGACACGACCCGCACGGCCGCCATCATCATCATTCGCTAGCGCACACCGACCCCCGGTGTGCGCTTCCACGACCGCCTTCGGGCGGTCGTTTTGTTTTCCCGGGAGCCACGAGATGTCCGGACACCATGATCACGACGAGGTCGCCGAGGTCCTGCGGCTGCTGCCGCCGGCCGCCGTCGACATCTACGACACGACCCTGCGCGACGGCTCCCAGCAGGCCGGCATCTCGCTGACCGTCGACGACAAGCTCCGTGTCGCCCGCCAACTCGACCACCTCGGCGTGGCCTACATCGAGGGCGGCTGGCCGGGGGCCAACCCCAAGGACTCGGAGTTCTTCCGCCGGGCGGCCAGGGGCGAGCTGCGGCTGTCCACGGCCACGCTCGTCGCCTTCGGCATGACCCGCCGCCCCAACGGCCGGGCGGAGGACGACAAGGTGCTGCGCGACCTGCTCGACGCCGAGACGCCCGCCGTGTGCATGGTCGCCAAGAGCTGGGACTACCACGTCACCCACGCCCTCCAGGTCGATCTGGACGAGGGCGTCAAGATGGTGCGTGACTCGGTCCGCTTCCTGCGCAGCGAGGGTCGCCGGGTGTTCCTCGACGCCGAGCACTTCTTCGACGGCTTCACCCGCAACCCCGATTTCGCCATCCGGGTCCTGGCCGCCGCCGAGGAGGCCGGCGCCGAGGCCCTGGTGCTCTGCGACACCAACGGCGGCCACCTGCCCGACCACGTCGAGGGCATCGTCGAGGCCGTACGCGCGCGTACGAGTGCGTCGCTCGGGGCCCACTTCCACAACGACTCCGGATGCGCCGTGGCCAACACCCTCGCCGCCGTCCGCCAGGGTGCCACCCAGGTGCAGGGCTGCGTCAACGGCTACGGGGAGCGCACCGGCAACGCCGACCTGTCGACGGTGGTGCCCAACCTCCAGCTGAAGATGGGGGTCAAGGCCCTCCCCGAGGGCCGGATCGAACGCATCACCGTGGTGTCGCACCACCTCGCCGAGATCGTCAACCATCCGCTGCCCACCCAGCGGCCCTACGTGGGGGTCGGCGCCTTCACCCACAAGGCCGGCCTGCACACGAGCGCCATCGCCCGGGCCCGCGATGCCTACGAGCACATCGATCCAACCCTCGTCGGCAATGCCACCCGCGTGGTCGTCAGCGAGATGGCGGGCCGCTCGACCGTCGAGATGAAGGCGGCCGAGCTCGGCATCGACGTGGGGGGCGCCTCCATGAGCCAGGTGCTCGACGAGCTCAAGCGCAAGGAGTACGAGGGCTACCACTACGAGGTGGCCGACGGGTCCCTCGAACTGCTGCTGCGCCGGGCCAACGGCTGGGAGCAGCGGTACTTCGCGCTGGAGAGCTACCGGGTCATCAACGAGGAGCGCGAGGGCCTTCCCGCGGTCACCGAGGCGACGGTGAAGGTCCGGCTCCCGTCGACCTCCGGCGACGGGACCGAGGAGCGCATCGTCGCCGTCGGCGAGGGCAACGGCCCCGTCAACGCCCTCGACACGGCGTTCCGCACCGCCGTGGGCGCCCGCTACCCGCAGCTCGCATCGATGCGCCTCACCGACTACAAGGTCCGGGTCCTCGACTCCTCCCACGGCACCGAGGCCCGCACCCGGGTGCTGATCGACTCGACCGACGGCGAGTTCTCCTGGACCACGATCGGCGTCAGCGAGAACGTCATCGAGGCGAGCTGGATCGCCCTCTGCGACTCGATCGTCCTGGCGCTGCTGCGAGCCGGCCTCTGAGGGATCATCCGGGCGGGATCAGCCGGGCGGGATCAGCCGAGCGTCACGATCCGATCGGCCCGCGCCAGCGCGGCCGGGCGGTTCGATGCCGCCAGCACCGTCATCCCGGCGGCCGCCAGGCGCTCCCACAGCTCCAGCTCGGTCTCGACGTCGAGGGCCGAGGTGAGGTCGTCGAGCACGAGCAGCTCGGGACGGTGGGCGAGCGCCCGGGCCGCCGCCGCCCGCTGCGACTGCCCGCCCGAGAGGCGAACGCCGCGGGCGCCCACGAGCGTGTCGAGGCCCTCGGGCAGCTCGTCGAGGTCACGGTCGAAGGCGGCCAGGCGGGCGGCTCCGGCCAGTGCGTCGTCGTCGAGGTCGTGGCCGAGGCGGAGGTTGTCGCGGAGGGACTCGGCGAACAGGCGCGGGACCTGGGGGACGTAGGTGCAACGGGGCGGCACGAAGAAGGCGGCCCGGTCGGTGACGACGTTCCCGTTCCACGTGACCTCCCCGGTGTCGGAGGCGAGGAGGCCGATGACCGCCCGCAGCAGCGACGTCTTGCCCGACCCGACCGGCCCGCTCACCACCACCAGCGAACCCCTGGGCACGTCGAAGGACACGGGCCCGAGCCCCCGGGTGGTGACCGTCAGGCCGTGGACCCCGAGCACCTCGAGCGGGACGCGGTCGGGCCTGACGGGCGCGGCCGCCGCCGGACCCCCGAGGATGGGGACGTCACGGTGCTCGACGAGGCGGTCGACGCCGCTCCCGGACGGGCCGACCAGCTCGTCGAGGCGGCCGGCCGAGACCTGGTAGCGGCGGCGCCCGACGATGATCCCACCGAGCCGCATCGGCAGCCACACCATGCCCACGAGGTAGCTGCTGAACAAGGTGATCTCGCCGGCCGTCAGTCCCCGCCGTGAGGCCACGACGAGCGCCAGCCCCACGAACAGGTCCGCCATGGCGAAGTTGACGGTCCACAGGACCTCGTTCCACGTGCTGTCACCCACGGCGGCGCGGGCCCTGGCGGCGCTGAGCTGGTCGAAGCGCGCCAGCACGTCGCGCTGGGCGCCGTTGACCTTGACGGTGAGCGACGCCTCGAACGCCGCCGTGAGGAAGTCACCCACGGCGCTGGCCCCGGCCCGGGCCCGCTGGCGCCACCGGCGGGCCAGGTTCCCGACGAGCCGGTTGGCGAACCCGGCGGCGACCATGGGCACGATCCCGGCGGCGGTCGCCCACGGGTCGATGCGGGCCAGCAGGACGACCGCTCCGGCGCCGTAGAGCACGGCCCCGAGCAGATCCACCCAGTTGTCGAGGAGGAACAGGACGTCGAAGGGGTCGTCGCGCATGCGGGTCAGGACGTCGCCGACGGGGACCGTGCGCGGCGCCGCCTCGGTGCCCCCGCTGGCCAGCTGGGCGTTCACGACGTTGACCCGGGCCAGGGCCTTGGACGCCTCCACGCCCTGCACGTAGAGGCGGTGGGCGCCGAAGATCAGCAGCGCGGCCCCGGCGTGGGCGGCCAGCAGCCCGGTGAGCAGGACCCAGAACCGGCCGTCGACCCGGCCCTGGCCGAGCCGGTCGAAGATCCGGGCGACGAGCCAGCCGGGGCCGAGCGGGGTGACGAACCAGATGATCCAGCCCGCCGTCCCCAGCCAGTACCAGCGGGCCCGGAAGGCGGCCAGGCGGGCGACCCGACGCTCCGGACGCGTCACCGGAGCTCCTCGGCGGTGCCGCCGGCGCGGCGCAGGCGGGCGTAGTGGCTGTCGGGATCGGCAGCCAGCACCGCCCGGGGACCGTGTTCGGCGAGGCGGCCGTCGACGAGCACGGCGATGTCGTCGCAGCGCTCCAGGGTCTCGAGGCGGTGGGCGATGACGAGGGTGGTCCGACCCTGCACGAGGCGGGCCACGGCGCCGGCGATCGCCTCCTGCGTGGTGGGGTCCACCCGGGAGGTCGCCTCGTCGAGCACGACCACGGCGGGGTCCCGGAGCAGGGCCCGGGACAGGGCGAGGAGCTGGGCCTGTCCCGACGACAGGCCGATGCGCGTCCCGCCGTCGTCGCGGGTGTCCGAGGCGAGCACGGTGTCGAGCCCGGCGGGCAGCCCGGCCAGCCAGTCGCCCAGCCCGACGCCCTCGAGGGCGGCGACCACCTGGGCCCGGTCGGCACCCGAGAACAGCGTCACGTTCTCGAGGACCGTGCCCGGGAACAGCTGGACGTCCTGGGGCACGGCGGCGACCCGGCGGCGCAGCGACGCCTCGTCGGCCTCGGCGAGGTCGACCCCGCCGATCGTGATCCGTCCGGCCGTCGGGGCCACGAGGCGCAGGAGCAGGCGGGCCACCGAGCTCTTGCCCGAGCCGGTGCGTCCGATCACCCCGAGCATCCGCCCGGCAGGCAGCACGAGCCCGAGCCCGTCGACGGCGGCGGTGGTGCCGGCGTCGTCGTCGTAGACGAGACCGACCGCCTCGAAGCGGACCTCCAGCGGCCCGTCCGGTAGGGGCGTGCTGCCCGACGCGACGGAGCGCCGCTCCTGCACGAGGGCCATCACCCGGCTGGCCGCTCCGGACGCTCCCTGGGCCTCCTGGAGCCGCCAGGTGAGATGGTCGACCTTCCCCGACACGGCGCTGACCAGTCGGTAGCCGAAGACGACGCCGGCGACGTCGAGGGCGCCGCGTCGCAGCGCCAGCGCGCCATAGCCGATGACCGCCACCTCGGCCGCCGCCACCGTCACCCGGATGGTCCCCTGCATCGCCATCTGCTCGCGCACGCGTCGTCGGGCCGCCTCGACCATGCGGCCCGACCGCTCCGCCACCCGGGCCACGCCGTGGCGCCCGGCGCCCAGCGCGGCGATGTCGTCGGCCCCGGCCAGGTACTGCTCGGCGGCACTCATCACATCGGCTTCGGCGGCCCGTTCGACGACGGTCTCGGCGACCGAGCGGTCCCGCAGACGCCAGGTGACCACGCCCACCACGATCGTCGCCCCGGCCAGGGCCGGCGCGATCACCGGCTCGACGGCGAGGGCGAGCCCCACCGCCGCGACACCGAGGGTGGCGATGGCGATGAGCTGGGCCACGACCGTGGCCAGGAACTGGGTCATGGCCGTGACGTCGGCGTCGACCCGGGTGACGAGCTCGCCCGGCGTGCGGTCGCGGTGGAAGGCAAGATCGGCCCGCAGCACGGCGTCGGTGAGGTCGTGGCGCAGGCTGTTGGTGATGCTCCAGGCGGCCACGGTCGCCCGCCAGGTGACGGCGACGGTCATCACCGACGACAGGAGCCCGAGCGCGGCGTAGCCGAGGGCCAGGGGTACGAGGCGTCCGGCCGGGGCGCGCTCGACGGCCAGCCGGACGAATCGGGCGAGCAGGACCGAGGCGGCCAGCGGGATGGCGGTGGCGACGGACAGGACGGCGCCGAAGGCGGCGACCGCCCGCCACTGCGGCCGCAGGAGCGACCCCAGCATCTGCCACGGGGACCCCTGCACGGCCCCGACCGTACCCGGCGAGGGTCGGGCCCCGGCCGCACGTTCCCGGCGAGGGTCGGGCCCCGGCCGCACGTTCCCGGCCAGGGTCGTTCCCGGCGCCGGTCAGGCCCGGCGCAGCCCGAGCACGGCGCCGGTCAGGCCCGGCGCAGCCCGAGCACGGCGCCGGTCAGGCCCGGCGCAGCCCGAGCA
>JBIKWW010000015.1:0-19027 GCA_044356125.1 Acidimicrobiia bacterium | reverse complement strand
CCCGAGACCGAGGTGGTGTTGATCACCCGGGCGTCGACCTCCTTGCCCTGCTTGGACTGCTCGCGCCAGTAGGCGGCGGCGTGGCGGGTGGGGGCGAAGGTGCCCTTCAGGTGGACCTGGATGACGGCGTCCCACTCGGCCTCGGTCATGTTGACGAGCATGCGGTCGCGCAGGATGCCCGCGTTGTTGACCAGCACGTGCAGGTCCCCGAAGGTGTCGATGGCCTGCTGGACCATCCGCTGGGCGCCGTCCCAGCTCGACACGTCGTCGCCGTTGGCGATCGCCGCGCCGCCCATCGCCTCGATCTCGGCGACGACCTGCTGGGCCGGGCTCAGATCGGCCCCCTCCCCGCTCGGGGTGCCGCCGAGGTCGTTGACGACGACCATGGCCCCTTCCTTCGCCAGCAGCAGTGCGTGCTCGCGGCCCACGCCGCGGCCCGCGCCCGTCACGATGGCGACTCGACCGTCGCAGATGCCCATGTCCATGTCCTCCTGGGAGCCCGGTTGTCCGGCCTGCATCGAATCAAGCCGGGCCGACCCGATGCCAGTCCGCGCCGACCCGATGCCCCGCGCCGACCCGGCGCCCGTCAGGCCGGGACCGGCACGCCCCGGCGGGGACCGGGCCGGAAGGTGACGGGCAGGCGCTCGAGACCGAGGACGAAGTTGCCGCGACGCATCGCCGCTGGCGCCTCGGGCTCGGCCAGGCGCAGGTCGTGCAGCCGGTCGAGCACGGCGTCGAACAGCACCGTCAGCTCCAGCCGGGCGAGCTGGGCGCCGAGGCAGAAGTGGCGGCCGTAGCCGCCGAAGGCGACGTGCGGGTTCGGGGAGCGCGTGATGTCGAAGCGCTCGGGCCCGTCGAACACGGTCTCGTCACGGTTGCCCGAGAGGTACAGCAGCAGCATGCGATCCCCTTCCCGCACGAGCTGGTCGCCCACCTGCACGTCACGGGTGGCGGTGCGGTTCATGTTGCGCACCGGCGTGACCCAGCGCAGCATCTCCTCGATGGCACCAGGCAGCAGCGAACGATCAGCGCGCAGACGATCGAGCTGGTCGGGATGGCGCAGCAGTGCATCGAGCCCGCCCGACATGACGTGGCGCGTGGTCTCGTCACCGCCCACCAGGATCAGCATCGCCTCGTGGACCAGGTCGTCGGTCCCGAGCGGCTCGCCCCCGGGCTCGGCGTTCACCAGCAGGCTCACCAGGTCGGTGCCGTCTCCCCCGCGGCGCTGCTCGACCTTGTCCACGATGTAGGCGGTCCAGTCGCGCACGGCCTGCAGCACCTGGTCACGAACCTCGGGGCCACCGGTGGCGAAGAGATCCGACCAGTGCACGAGCCGGTCGAAGTCGGCCTCCGGGAGATCCATCAGCTTGGCGATCATCCGCAGCGGGATCTCGGTGGCGATGTCGGCCACCACGTCGCAGGACCCGCGCTCGACGACGTCGTCGATCAGGCGCGTCACGACGTCGGTGAGGAACGCCTCGTGCTGGCGGACCCGGCGGGGCGTGAACCCGGCGCTCACCAGGCGGCGCCGGGCGGCGTGCTCGGGGTCGTCCTTGTTGATCATGGACGGCACCGAGCTCTCGGGCCGGGAGCCCAGACCGGAGCAGAACGTGGCCGCGTCGGCCTCGATCCGCATGATGTCGGCATGGCGGGTGACACCCCAGATGCCGGTGCGGTCGTCCCAGTAGACGGGCGCGTGGGACCGCATCCAGGCCAGCCGCTCGAGCGGGTCGGCGTTGAACCCGAGCCCGAGCAGGGCGATGTCGTCACGGGTCGGGTGCTGCGCCGGGCGGGTGCCCGGACGCAGGCGAACCGTGTACTTCAGCAGCTGGGCATCGGGGTCGGCCTGCGCGTCCACGCCGCCCAGGCTAGGGGCTGGCGTCGGCTTCAGGCGGTCCGGAACAGGTCGGCCGGGTCGCGGAAGGCCTTGCACTCGATGGCGTTGCCCGACGGGTCCCGGAAGAACATCGTCTTCTGCTCGCCCGGCTGCCCGGCGAAGCGGAGGTAGGGCTCGATCACGAACGCCACGCCGGCGGCCCGGATGCGCCCGGCGAAGGCGTCGAAGGCGTCCCAGTCGAGCACCAGGCCGAAGTGCGGCACCGGGACCCCGTGGCCGTCCACCGGGTTGGCCGCCACGTCACCGGGCGCCCGCGGCACGAGGTGGGCGACGATCTGGTGGCCGAAGAGGTCGAAGTCGATCCACGCGTCGCTGGAGCGACCCTCCCCGCAGCCGAGCACGCCGACGTAGAAGGCCCGGGTGGCGGCCAGGTCGTCGACGGGGAACGCCAGGTGGAACGGGGGCAGGCCGGGCATGGCCTCCACGCTAGGGCCCACCGGTACGCTCACGGCCCGTGCTGCGTTCCTACCTGTACGTGCCCGCCGACCGGCCCGACCGGGTCGCCAAGGCGTCCGCCCTGGACGGTGGGGGCCGACCCGACGCCCTGATCGTCGACCTGGAGGACGCCGTTGCGCTCTCCGCCAAGGCCGACGCCCGCGCTTCGCTGGTGGCCTGGCTCGCCGAGGCCGCCGGGTCGGGCCCGCAGGTGTTCGTCAGGATCAACAGCGGCTCCCTCGGGGCCGACGACTGCACCGCCCTGGCGCCGGCGATCGCCGCCGGCCGGGTCGCCGGGCTGGTGGTCCCCAAGGCCACCGCCGGAACCGTCGCCGCCCTGGCCGGGACCGTCGCCACCCGGCCCGCCGGGTCCCTGTCGCTGGTGCCCATCGTCGAGTCGGCCGACGGCCTGCACGAGATCGACGCCATCGCCACGACCCCCGGCGTGACGGCCCTGGCCATCGGCGAGGCCGACCTCTGCGCCGACCTGGGGATCCGTCCCGGCGCCGAGCACGCGCTCTGGCCCCTGCGCATGCGGGTCGTGACCGCGTCCGCCCGGGCCCGCATCGAACCGCCGATGGGCCCGGTGTTCATCGACGTACGCGACGCCGATGGCCTGGCCCGGTCCATGGCCGCCGTGCGCGACGCCGGGTTCGGCTCGGCTGCGGCCATCCACCCCGGCCAGGTGGCAACCATCAACGCCGTGTTCCGACCCGGGGCGGAGGAGCAGCAGGCCGCCATCGAGGTGCTGCGCGCCTTCGAAGCGGCCGTGCGTGAGGGTCGGGGCGTCGTCGTCGACGCCAACGGCCGCATGATCGACGAAGCCGTCGTGCGCAGCGCCCGGCGCATCCTCGGGAAGGCGTGAGGACATGGACTTCCTTCCGGTGTCACCGGCAGCCGGGCCCGACCGGCTCCGCCGGCTCCTCGCCGCTCCCGGAACGATCACCGCTCCCGGCTGCTACGACGCCCTCGGGGCGAGGCTCGTCGAGCAGGCCGGTTTCGACGTCGTGTACATGACCGGGTTCGGGACGTCCGCCAGCCTGCTCGGCCGCCCCGACGTGGGCCTCACCACGCAGACCGAGATGGTGGACAACCTCCGGCGCATCCGTGCCGCCACGTCGCTGCCCGTCATCGCCGACGCCGACACCGGCTACGGCAACCCGATGAACGTGATCCGCACCGTCCAGATGTGGGAGGCCGCTGGAGCTGCCGGCTTCCACCTCGAGGACCAGGTCACCCCCAAGAAGTGCGGCCACATGAACAACAAGCAGGTCGTGCCCACGGCGGAAGCCGTCGCCAAGATCCGGGCAGCCGTACGCGCGCGTATGAATCCGGCGACGGTGATCATCGCCCGCACGGACGTTCGGGCGGTCGAAGGCGTCGCCGCCGCGGTGGACCGGGCCCGACGCTTCGCCGACGCCGGCGCCGACGTGCTCTTCGTCGAGGCGCTCACCGGCGAGGAGGAGATCGAGGAGGTCGCCACGGCCCTGCGGGGGCACCACCTGCTGTTCAACTGGGCCGAGGGCGGCAAGACCCCGCCGCTGACCTACGACCGCATCAGCGCGCTCGGCTTCAAGATCATCCTGTGCCCCATCGCGACGCTGTTCGCAGCGACCGCGGCCATGCAGCAGGTGCTCGCCGCCATCCGCCGCGACGGCACTCCGGCCGGCATCGTCGACGGGCTGCTCCCCTTCGGCCGCTTCCTCGACATCATCGGGCTGCCCGAGATCAACGCCCTCGAGCAGCAGTTCGCCACCGACTGAACCGACCGGACCGACCGGACCGACCGGACCGGCCGGCCGGGGCCCGGTCCCGTGCGCCCGCTCAGCGCAGGCGGAGCGTCACCCGGACATCCCCGGGTCCGGCGCCATCCCCGGGTCCGCCGTCATCCCCGGCGTCGTCGCCGTCCGGACCGATCACCGTGATGTCGGCCACCTCGGGGCGCAGGGCGTCGGCGATGGTGGCGATGCCGAGATCGGCGACCGCCGCCGCCCCCGAGCCGAGCAGCACCGGTGCGACGTAGGCCACGATCTCGTCCACCAGCCCGGCCCGCACGAAGGCCGCCGCCAGTGTGGGACCACCCTCCAGGAACACGTGCCGCAACCCTCGGGAGAAGAGCTCGGCGAGCACCTCGGCGGGATCATGCGTGCGCAGCACGAGGGTCGGGGCCGAGGTGTCGAGGACCCTCGACGCCGCCGGGAGCGCCCGTTCCCCCACGACGACGCGGTGGGGCTGGTGTCCGAGCGGACGGTCGGCTGCATCGCGCACCGTGAGCTGGGGATCGTCGGCCAGCACCGTCCCCGTGCCCACCACGATGGCGTCACACCGCCCCCGCAGCCGGTGCACGTCCCGGCGTGCGGCGCGGCCGGTGATCCAGCGGCTGGTGCCGTCGGCGGCCGCGCTGCGTCCGTCCAGCGTGGCCGCGAACTTCCACGTGACGAGCGGCCGTTGATGCTCGAGGCCGAAGAGCCAGGCGCGGTTCACGTCACGGGCTCCGGCCTCGCCCACGCCCCCGACGACACCCAACCCCGCCGCCACGAGGGTCCGGGCGCCACCGGCAGCAACGGGGTTGGGATCGGCCATGGCGTAGACCACACGTCGGACACCGGCTCCGATCAGCGCCGCCGAGCACGGCCCGGTGCGGCCGGTGTGGTCGCAGTGCTCCAGGGTCACGACCGCAGTGGCGCCCCGGGCCTGCTCCCCCGCCCGGGCCAGTGCGTCGACCTCGGCGTGCGCCGTCCCCGCACCGCGGTGCCAGCCCTCGGCCAGCACCGCCCCGTCGGCGTCGAGCAGCACACAGCCCACCCGGGGGTTGGGGCCGAGGGGCACGCCGGGGGTGGCGGCCAGCTCCAGGGCCCGCTGCATGGCCCGGACCTCGGCGGCCGAGACGGGACCGCCCGCCGGGCCTCCGCCGGACCCGCCGTGCTCGGTGTCACCGCTTCCGGGCATCGGGATGACGGTCGCGTCAGTAGCTGCGCGGCAGGCCGAGCACGTTCTGGGCCAGGAAGTTGAGGGTCATCTCCTGGGACACCGGGGCGATGCGCATGATGCGCGCCTCGCGCCAGTACCGCTCGACGTGGTACTCGAGTGCGTACCCGAGGCCACCGTGGGTCTGCATGGCCCGGTCGGCGGCCAGGTAGCCGGCCTCGGCGGCCAGGTACTTGGCCAGGTTCGCCTGCTCCCCGCAGGGCAGACCGTTGTCGTAGCGCCAGGCCGCCAGCACCGTCATGTGCCAGGCCGCCTGGATGCGGGCGTAGGCGTCGGCCAGCGGATGGGCGATCGCCTGGTTGGCGCCGATGGGACGCTCGAACACCTCCCGCTGGCGGGCGTAGCCGACGGCCCGGCGCAGCGCCGCGTCGCCGATGCCGATGGCCTCGGCGGCGATGAGGACCCGCTCGGGGTTCAGCCCGGACAGGATGTGGTGGAAGCCACGGCCCTCCTCGCCCACCATGCGCCAGCCGGGCACGAAGAGATCGTCGTAGAACGTCTCGCACGTGGCCACGGCGTTCCGCCCGGTCTTGGGGATCGGGCGGATGGTGACGTGGGCCGGGTCGAGGTCGGCCAGGAAGAGGGTGAGGCCGGCGAAGCGGTCCTGCTCGGTCGCCTCACCGGTGCGCACGAGCAGGAGCACGACCTCGGACTCCAGGGCCTTGCTCGTCCAGATCTTCTGGCCGTTGATGCGCCAGCCGTCGCCATCGCGCACGGCCCGGGTGGCGATGCGCGAGGTGTCCGTGCCGGCGTTGGGCTCGGTCACGCCGAAGGCGACGTGGAGATCCCCAGCCGCCGCCCTCGGGAGGAACTCCTCCTTCAGGCGGTCGTTGCCGTACTTCACCACCGGCTGGAGCCCGAACACCGTCAGGTGGAGGGCCGTGCAGCCGTTCATCGCCGCACCCGAGGCGGCCACGGCGCGCATCATGATGGCGGCCTCGGTGATCCCCTGACCACCCCCGCCGTACTGCTCGGGGATGGCCATGCCCACCCAGCCGGAATCGGCCATGGCCCGGTAGAACTCCCATGGGAACACGTGGTCCTGATCGCAGCGCGACCAGTAGTCGTCGGGGAAGTCCTGGCAGAGCTTGCCGACGGCCTCGGCGATGAGCTGGTGGTCGGGCGACTCGGTGAAGTCCATGACGGGGTGGGCTCGCCGGGCTCAGTCGAGACGGGCCGTGGCCGACCCGGAGACGACTTCCTCGCCGTTCTGGTTGCGCGTCGACACGCTGAAGTCGGCCAGCTTGAGGCCGCCCTCCTCGCGGACCGCCTCCACCCGGACGGTCGCCGTCAGCGAGTCACCCGGCCACACCTGGCGTACGAAGCGCACCCCGTAGCGCGTGAGGCGGCCGTCGCCCACCCAGTCCGTGAGGGCCCGGCCGGTCATGCCCATGGTGAGCATGCCGTGGGCGAACACACCGGGGTACCCGGCCACCTCACGGGTGTAGAGGTCGTCGGAGTGCAGCGGGTTGTAGTCACCGGAGGCACCCGCGTACATGACGATCTGCGTACGGGACAGGTCGTCCACGAGCAGCACCTCGCGGGTGTCGCCGACGTTCAGCTCACTGGCCTTGATCGCCATCCCGATCAGCTCCCCTGCTCCACGACCTTGCCGGTGCGCACCCCGACGCCCCGGGCGGTGACGACGAGCTCGCCGTCGAGGGTCCGGTACTCGATCACGGACTCGCTGAACTGCAGCGTGCCGCCCCGGCGGCCCTCCTTCTCCCAGGAGCGACCGGGCAGGACCGTCGCCGTCAGCACCTCGCCGGCGCGCAGCGGACGGTGGTACTCGTAGTGCTGCTCGGCGTGCAGCCCACCGCCGTTGCCGCCACCGCCACCGGAGCCCCCGCCCGATTCGCTCCCCCGCTGGACGCCCGTGGCGGTGCGGCCGGAGCCGAACCAGGGCTTGCCGATGCGGGGCCGCAGCGGGTACTCGTCATCGAACTGGGCGCTGGCCTGCACGAAGGTGGGCGGGGCGATGATCGAGCCCACCTCGGTCGTGGCGGCGTAGTCGGCGTCGGCATAGATGGGGTTGGGGTCGCCGATGGCGCGGGCGAACATCAGGATGTGGCTCGCCTCGACAGGGAACCGCTCGATGGCCATGGAGCCTCCTCGGTGCGGGATGGACGGGTGTCGCCGCCGACCGTAGCCACCGGGGCCGGTTCGGCACGAAACGGCGCCCGCCCGCAGCGGCGCCGTCAGAGACCCATCTCGGCCAGGTCGTCGACCAGCTCCCGGACGCGGGCGGCGGCGGCCGGATGGCTGGTCTCCAGGGCGACCAGGTAGCCCGACAGGCGCTCCCGCAGGCCGTGGTGGCTGTCCTCGGCCAGGGCCGCTTCGATCGCTGCGGTGGCACCCCGGGCGGCTTCGGCCGTGGCCGGACCCTCGTCGTCGTGCAGCAGGTGGAGCCGGCGCAGGGCTCGTTCGAGGCGCTCTCGGATCGGGGTGTCCATCAGCGTTCAGCCTACGGCCGGTTGACGACGCCGTTGCGCCGGGCGGATCCACGTGACCGTGCCGCCCCGGGGGTGATGCCCCGACGGTACATTCGGCCCGTGAGCAGAGGACGGCTGCACCGGGCCTGGGTCGTGGCCGGGGCCACGTTCGTCGTGCTCACCCTGTCGGCGAGCGTCCGAGGCGCCATCACGCTGCTCATCGGGCCGCTGATGGACGAGTTCGGCTGGAGCCGCGGCTCGGTGACCGTCGCCGCGTCGATCAACCTCCTGCTCTTCGGCCTCATGGGTCCGTTCGCCAGCGCGCTGATGGTCCGCTACGGGCTGCGCCGTGTGGTCGGCGGAGCGCTGGCGCTCGTCGCCGCCGGTGCCCTCCTGGCCACCGCCGCCCGCTCCCCGTGGCACCTGTGGATGTCCTGGGGCGTGGTCATGGGGATCGGCCAGGGATGCCTGGCCAGCGTCCTGGCCGCCAACGTGGCCTCGGCGTGGTTCGTCGAGCGCCGCGGGGCGGTCACCGGGGCGCTCACCGCCGCCGGCTCGGCCGGCACCCTGCTGTTCGTGCCGCTCAACGAGCGTCTCGTGTCGGCCTTCTCCTGGCGGTTCGTGTGCGGGTCCATCGCCGTGGCCACGCTGGTCGCCGTCCCCCTCGTCGTGGGCCTGATCCGCAACCAGCCCGAGGACGTCGGTCTGCGGGCCTACGGGGCCCCCGAGGGCTGGGCCACGCCGCCGAGGCCCTCGAACCCGGTCCGGCTCGCCCTGTCGACCCTGGGTGACGTCCGCCGCTCGGGCATGTTCTGGATCCTGTTCGGCTCCTTCGTGGTCTGCGGGGTCACCACCTCCGGGCTCGTCCAGGTCCACTTCGTGCCCGCCGCCACCGACCACGGTCTCACCAAGTCCGCCGCTGCCGGGCTGTTCGTGCTCATCGGCGTGTTCGACCTCATCGGAGCCGTCGGGTCGGGGTGGCTCACCGACCGCTTCGACCCGCGCGCCTTGCTGTGCGGCTACTACCTGTTCCGCGGGCTCAGCCTGCTGGTGCTCGACAGCTCGATGGGCCACGGCACGGTCACCCCGACCCTCGTGTTCGTGATCATCTTCTACGGCCTCGACTGGATCGCGACGGTGCCACCGACGATCAGCCTGTCGACCCAGATCTTCGGGACCCGCCGGGGACCGGTCGTCTACGGGTGGCTCTTCGCCGGCCATCAGCTCGGTGGGGCTCTCGCCGCCTGGCTGGCCGCGCAGCTGCGCGACCGCACCGGCAGCTACCAGCTGAGCTTCATCCTCGGCGGGGCGCTGTGCCTGGTCGCCGCCCTCGGCGTGCTGCGGATCCGCACCGGTGGTCACGCCGAGGTCGAGGGCGGGGCGGGCGCCGTGCTGCCGCTGACGCCCCGGCCGGCGGGCGCCTGAACCGGCCCGGGAGGCCGCCGTGCCGGGTCCCGGGAGGGCCCGGGCGCCTAGGTTGGCGTCGATGAGCGCAGCGCAGAACGTCTCCCCCGACGACGACGGAAGGCCCCACACGGAAGCGATCCGGGCGGCGTCGGTCGTGGTGCTGCGCGACGGTGCGGTGGGCCTCGAGGTCCTCATGCTGCGACGGCCTCCGGGCGGCAACTTCGGAGGGTTCTGGGTGTTCCCCGGCGGGCGGGTCGACGACGACGACCACGCCCACGACGACGTCCACGACGAAGCCGACCACCATGCCCCGTTCCGGCGCTGCGCGTCTCGCGAGGCCCGCGAGGAGTGCGCCCTGGTGATCCCGCCGGACCGGCTCGTGGCCATGTCGTACTGGGAGCCACCGGCCCGATCGGGCGTGCGGTTCGGCACGTGGTTCTTCGCTGCGCCCCACCTCGGCGGCGAGGTCGTGATCGACGGTTCGGAGATCGTGGCCTGGGAGTGGCTCCGCCCGGCCGATGCCCACGACCGCCGTGACCGCGGCGGGATGGACCTCGCCCCGCCGACGTGGGTCACCCTGCACACGCTGACGGCGTTCGGCTCGGCCGACGAGGCGATCCGGACGCTGGGACGGGAGTCGGTGCTGCCCGAGTACCGCACCCGCATGGTCCGCAGCGGCGACGCGATGGTCGCCATGTGGCCCGACGACGCCGGCTACGAGACGGTCGACCCGTCGGCCGGAGGCCCGCGGCACCGCCTGATCATGGGCGAGCGCTACCGCTTCGAACGGCGTCCGATGGAGTGACTCGGAGGTCCCCTCCGTACGATCGGACGGACCGGTGCCGCCCTCAGCGGTTGGCGGAGACCGAGCCCCCCGTCGGGGCCAGCGTCGACGACATCTTCCAGGCGTGGCGGGCCCGCCACACTCCGCCGCACCGGGCCCTAAACGCGCTGCGGGCCGACGGGACCCGGCCGTCAGCGGCTCAGGGTGAAGTGGCCGTCCAACGCCGCGTCGATGCGGGCGATGTGGTCGAGGTACTGCGGGAAGCCGCCGTTGTAGTTGCCGTCCTGGCGGCGGTTCTCGGCGCCCTCGAAGTTGTAGTAGCCGGGTGTGCACTCGGCGTTGCGGTTCGTCTTGCCGCGGTGGGCGATCACCTCGCCGACCCACCACTGCTCCGTCCCGGGCAGCACGTCGATCGCCGAGAACCCTCCCCGGCGGACGTGGTCGATGCAGTGCGCGATGTGGTCGCCCTGGGCCTGGAGCAGATCGGTGAGGTTGAACTGGAACGACGCCTGGTAGCCACCCATGATGAACAGGTTCGGGAAGCCGTGCGTGTGCACGCCGAGCAGCGTCGAGATCCCGTGGCGGTACTTGTCGTCGAGATCGAGCCCGCCCTCGCCCACGATGCGGTTGTAGATGCCCGTCCTCTGGACCTCGAACCCGGTGGCGAAGATCAGCAGGTCCACGGCGTACTCGACGCCCTCGAAGCGCGGCCCGGTGGGGCCGATCTCGGTGATCCCCTTGCCGCGCGTGTCGACGAGATGGACGCTGGGCCGGTTGAACGTCGGCAGGTAGTCGTTGTGGAAGCACGGCCGCTTGCACATGAGCATGTACCAGGGCTTCAGCGCCGCGGCCGTCGCCGGGTCCTCCACGGTCTCGTCGATGCGCCGGTGGATGCGCATCATGGCGTCGATGTTGGCGTTCTCCTGGCGGCGGATCTTCTCCGCGGTGCTGATGCCCTCCAGCGTCGCCCGCTTCGACGCCGCCCGGCGCTGCTTCTCGATGATCTTCGCCCGGCGCTGCGCCTGCCATCCCGGCTGCAGCGTCGACGCCCAGGCCGGGTCGGTCTCCCAGTCGTCGCGGACGTCGATCGACGACGGCGTCCGCTGGAACACGAAGAGCTCCTTGGCCGTGGCGCCCAGGTTCGGGATCACCTGCACCGCGCTGGCACCGGTCCCGATGATGCCGACGCGCAGGTCGGCCAGCCGCTCCAGCTTCGGGCCCGTGAAGTCGTAGTCCCAGCGCGAGGTGTGGAACGAGTGCCCCTGGTACCGCTCGATGCCCTCGATCCTGGCCAGGCGGGGCTTGGACAGCGTCCCGTTGGCGCAGACCACGAAGCGGGCCCGCATCGTGTCACCCCGGTCGGTCGAGAGCACCCACTGACGCGCCGCGTCGTCCCAGCGCGTGGAGGTGACCGTGGTCTGGAACACGGCGAGGTCGTAGAGGCCGTAGCGGCGGGCGATGGCCTGGCAGTGGGCGAAGATCTCCGGGCCCTCGGCGTAGTGGCGGGTGGGGACGTAGCCCATCTCGTCGAGCAGCGGCAGGTAGTCGTAGGCGACGACGTCGCAGGCCGCCCCCGGGTAGCGGTTCCAGTACCAGGTGCCGCCGACGTCCGCGCCCCGCTCCACGATCCGGATGCTCTGCACCCCGCGCTCACGCAGGCGGGCGGCGGTCAGCAGCGCCGAGAACCCGCCGCCGATGAAGAGGACCTCGACCTCGTCGTCGACGGGTGCGCGCTCGGCGATCTCCTGCACGTGGGGGTCGATCTCATAGCGGGCCAGGTCACCCTCGGCCGGTTGGTAGATCTCCGTGCCCGGGGGCCGGTAGCCCAACCGCAGATCCCGTTCCTCGGCGAAGCGGGCCTTGATGGCGTCGTAGTGGTCCTGTTCGGGCGCGCCGTCGCCGGGGGTGGTGCTGATGTCGACGTGGAAGAAGTCCCCGCCGCCCTGCTCGGATCGGTCGCGGTCGGATCGGTCGCGGTCGGATCGGTCGCTGGTCATCGGGCCCTCCTCGGCGGCTCCGCATGTTCGCCCGATCGGAACGCGGGGGCCAAGTCGCGCGAAGGTGGCAGCCCTGCCCCTCTGAGACGACAGGTCGGTGGACCATGACCTCGCTGCCGCTCGCCGGCCTCCGTGTGCTCGACCTCACCCGCGTGTTCGCCGGTCCCGTCGCCGGGCGGGTGCTCACCGATCTCGGGGCCGACGTCGTCAAGGTCGAGCCGCCCGAGGGTGACATCAGCCGGGAGTGGGGCCGCCGCATCGCCGGCCTGTCGAGCTACTTCACCCAGCAGAACTGCGGCAAGCGCGACGTCTGCATCGACCTCGGACGGCCCGAGGGACCCGGGCTCGTGGCGTCGCTCGCCGCCGCCGCCGACGTCGTGTTGGAGAACTTCCGTCCCGGTGTCCTCGCCCGCTTCGGGCTCGACTGGGCGGCCCTGTCGGCCCGCAACCCACGCCTCGTCATGGTCTCCATCAGCGGCTTCGGACAGGACGGTCCCGAGGCCGGCCGCGCCGCCTACGCCTCGGTGCTCCACGCCGAGACCGGCGTGATGGTGGGATCCGAGGGCGAGGAGCCCCGGGACCTCGGCGTCAGCGCGGCCGACGTCATCTCGGGCCTCCACGGTGTCATCGCCCTGCTGGCCGCCCTGCGCGTCCGTGACGCCACCGGGCTCGGGCAGCACATCGACATCGCCATGATCGACGCCATGGCGTTCTCCAACGACTTCATCATCGACAGCCTCGACGGCCGCTACAACGACCGCCGCAACGGCCAGATCTGGCCCACCGCAGCCGGGCCGGTCTCCCTGGCCGGCGGTCTGCGCTGGGTGTGGAAGCAGATGTCGGCGACGTACGGTCTCGTCGATCCCACCCCCGCCGACGCGACGATCGAGGAGAAGGCGGCGTCGCGGCGGCGGATCGTCGGCGAGTACCTCGTCGCGCTCCCGGACCGCACCGCCGTCATCGAGACGCTCGAACGTGCCGGTCTGGCCTGGGGGGAGATCCGGGAGCTGGGCCGGGTGCTCGAGCAGCCGACCCTGCAGCACCGCGGGTCGGTGAGCCGCATCGACGACCGCGCCGGCGGCACCCGTCCCGTCATGCGCGCCCCGTACCGCATGTCGCTCAGCGGGCGGGCCGAGCCCGGCATCGCCCCCCACCGCGGCGAGCACAACGCCGAGGTGCTCGGCGAGTGGCTCGGCGCGTCGGAGTCCGAGATCCAGCGCTGGGCGGCTGCAGGCGTCCTCGCCCGCGACGAGCACGCCGCCCGATGAACCTGCACCCTCTCGACCTCAGGAGCCACCGACCATGAACCGACTGCAGGGCCGTACCGCCATCATCACGGGCGCCGCGAGCGGCATCGGAGCGGCCACCGCCCGGCTGTTCGTATCCGAGGGCGCCAACGTGCTCATCGCCGACATGAACGAGGAACAGGGGTCGGCGATCGCCGCCGAGCTCGGTGCGGCCGCCGCGTTCCAGGCCGTCGACGTGTCGAAGGAGGAGGACATCGCCGGTGCCGTCGACCATGCCGTCGACCGCTGGGGCCGCCTCGACGTGATGTTCAACAACGCCGGCTTCGGCGGGGCGCTCGGGCCGATCGAGGACACGACGGTCGAAGAGTTCGACATCACCTTCGACGTCCTCGTGAAGGGCGTGTTCCTCGGCATGAAGCACGCCGCGCCGGTGATGAAGCGGCAGGGGTCGGGCTCGATCATCAGCACGGCGTCGGTCGCCGGCCTGCAGGCGGGGTACTCCCCGCATCTGTACAGCGTGGCCAAGAGCGCCGTGATCCACATGACGCGCTCCGTCGCCCTGGAGCTCGGCGCGCACGGCATCCGCGTCAACTGCATCTGCCCCGGCATCATCGCCACGCCCCTCGCTGCCGGGAAGCCAGGTGTCGCCCAGGACGCGCTGGACAAGATGAAGGCCGCGCTCGGCCGCAATCAGGTGCTCGGGCGCATCGGCGACCCGATCGACATCGCGAACGCGGCGCTGTGGCTGGCCAGCGACGAGTCGAGCTTCGTGACCGGTCACGCGCAGGTCGTCGACGGCGGCGCATACGCCGGGCGGGCGTGGGCCAAGCAGGGCGACTGGATCACCGCCAAGCGTCCGCTGAGGATGTACCGGCCGAAGGGTCGTTGACGAGTCAAGGATTGGCGACGCGGCGGGCCAGCAGGCGGCGCGGCGATCGGGCGGCTCAGGCGCGACGCACCCGGTGGGCGGCGCCGGGGTGGTCGCTGGGCAGCGTGGGCTCGGGGGAGTCGAGGAGCCGCTGGCGGAGCGTCGGCGCGTCCTGGGCGGTCCGCACGACCCCACGCTCGCGCAGGATCGGCAGGACGAGCTCGACGAAGTCGATGGTCGAGGCCGGCTGGACCTGGGGGTGCAGGAGGAAGCCATCGAGATCGGCGGCGTCGGCCAGGGAGCAGAGGTGGTCGGCCACCTCCTCGGCGCTGCCGACGAAGGGCGCCGCACCGACGCCGTGGGCCGCCCAGTCGCGCAGGACCTGACCGACGGTCTTCCCGGCGAAGCGTGTGACCTGCCACTGCGACAGCTCCGTACGCAGGTCCGTCATGGGGGTGTCGGCCGGGTAGGACGAGAGGTCGAGGCCCGTGAACATGGCGTAGGAGGCGACGGCGACGTCGGGGTGCTGGGCGGCGAGGATCGACTCGTGCTTGGCGATCGCCTCCTCGTGGGTGCGGGCGACGACGCAGTCGAAGGAGCTCATGACCTTCACGGCGTCGGGCCGACGGCCGGCGCGCCCCGCTTCGGCACGGATCGCCCGGGTCTGCCCGGCCAGCGCTGCGGCGTCACCACCGCCGAGGAACACCGCTTCGGCATGGCGGGCGCCGAAGGCGAGACCGGCGGGCGACGAGCCCGCCTGGAACAGCACGGGCGTGCCCTGTGGGGAGTACGAGGTGTTCCCGTAGCCGTGGCAGTGGAAGTACGGGCCGTCGTGCTCGATTCGGTGCACCTTGGCCGGGTCGGCGAACCGGCCCGACTTGTCCTTCTCCAGCGCGTCGGGCTCCCAGGCGCCCTCCCAGGCCTGATACACGACCTCCATGAAGTCCTCGGCCATGCGGTAGCGCTCGTCGTGGTCGACCATCGGGACCCCGAAGGCCTGCACCGCGGTGCTGGCGGTCCCGGTCGTCACGATGTTCCAGCCGAGCCGGCCGTGCGAGAGGTGGTCCATGCTGGCCAGGCGGCGGGCGAGGGAGTAGGGGTGCTCGAGCAGGGTCGATCCCGTGATGACGAGGCCGAGGCGGGTCGTGCACGTGATCAGCGCAGCAGCGACGACGGCGGGGTCGAGCCTCGGCAGGTCGAGTGACTCGATCGAGCAGATGTCCGGGCGCTCGCCGTCGATCTCCGACCAGCCCCAGGCGTCGGCCAGGAACAGGAAGTCCAGCCCGGCCGCCTCGCAGATGCGGGCGAGGTCGGTCCAGTACGCCAGGTCGTCGAAGCGGTGCCGCTCGCTCGCCGGATGCCGCCACGTGGCCGTCCCCGAGCTGTTGGCCTGCGGGTTGTCGAACAGCCCGAGATGCAGCGTCCTCATGTCGTTCCCCCCGTCCCGGCGCGCTCCCCTGCCGAGCGCCCCCCACAGTGCCACCCCGGTTGGGTCCGCGGCGCCATGGAGCACCTGCGGTTCGACGCCGCCGCTCCCTGCGCCCCGTTCCGGCTAACCCGGCGCGACCCGCGATCATCTGGACCCATGAGATCGTTCCCCGGCCGCGAAGGCCAGACCCGAGAGCCACAGGCAGGAGTCGGCGCACCCGGCAGGGCGCTCGACGCCTAGCGCGGCGGGTCGGAGAACGGCATGCAGACAGCGATCGGCATCACCCTCGGCGGCCTCGGCTCGGGCGGGTTCCTGGCCCTGCTGGCCGTGGGGCTCGTCATCGTCTTCCGAGGTTCGGGGGTCATCAACTTCTCGCAGGGCGCGATCGCGATGTTCACCGCGTTCGAGTTCCATTCGCTCCGCAAGAAGGGAGCGATCCAGCTCCCGTGGTTCGACCCGCTCCCGACGAGGCACGTGAACCTGCCGGTCCGGATCACCATCAGGGAGGGCGGACTCGGGCTCTGGCCGTCGTTCGGGCTGGCGCTGCTCGTGGCGCTGCTCCTGGGGCTGTTGGCGCACTTCCTCGTGTTCCGGCCGCTGCGGGACGCGGCACCACTGGGCCGGGTCATCGGTTCCCTGGGGTTGATGCTCTATCTCCAGGGCATCGCCCTGAAGAACTTCGGAACCGCCAGTCCGCAACCCGAGGTGGTGCTCCCCGGTGGCTCGTTCGGCAACTTCCTCGGACTGGGTCGCGACCTTTCACGGGAGTCGTTCTGGCTGGCTGCGCTGTCGGTCATCCTCGGCGGAGCACTGTGGCTGTTCTACCGCTCCACCCGCTTCGGGCTGGCGACCCGCGCCGCCGCGGGCAACGAGAAGGGTGCCGTGCTGCTCGGGTACTCCCCGGAGCGCTTGGCGCTGTCGAACTGGCTGATCTCATCGTTCATCACGGGGCTGGCCGGCATCCTCGTCGGTTCGATCACCGGGCCTCTGAACCCGGTCAAGTTCACCGGTCTCCTCGTGCCGGCCCTCGGGGCCGCCCTGGTCGGTCGCCTGTCGTCGATCCCGATGGCGACGGCGGCCGGGATCGTGATCGGCCTGCTGCGGACGTTGGCCTCCGTGTGGCTCCCGACGAACAGCTGGTTCCCACTGGCGTGGCAGGCACCCGCCATCAACGCGCTTCCGCTGCTGATCATCGTGTTCGTGCTCTTCGTGCGGGGGCTGCCGCTGCCGAGCCGCGGAGCGGTCGAGGAGACCCGACTGCCGCTCGCCCCCTATCCGAAGCGGGTCGGGCCGCACGTCCTGATCTGGAGCTCGGCGGCGCTGCTGCTGGCCTTCCTGGCCGATCGGAGCGGACGGTTCGCGGTCTACCAGCCGATGGGCCTGGCGCTGACGACCACGATCATCGCCGCCGTGATCATGCTGTCGTACGTGGTGCTCACCGGCTACGTCGGCCAGATCTCGCTCGCCCAGATGTCCATCGCCGGGTGCGCAGCGTTCATGACCTCGCGCATGCTGTCCGACGGAAGCCCCTCAGAGCTGCTCCCCTTCTCGGTGGACGGACCGGGCCTTCCCTGGCCGCTGGCGGCGCTGATCGGTGTCGGGTTCGCCGTGGTCGTCGGCATGGTCCTCGGGCTGCCGGCATTGCGGGTCCGCGGCATCCAGCTGGCCGTGGTGACCCTGGCGGCAGCAGTCACCATGCAGGGCATCTACTTCGAGAACGCGACGCTCACGGGCGTGCCGGCGGGGTCCCCCGTCGAGTTCCGCGATCCCCGGATCTTCGGAATCGACTTCGGTGTGGTCGGCCGATCGGGCCTGAGCAACAGCTTCGGGTTCGCCGTCTTCTGCTTGCTCGTCCTGGTCTGCGTCGCCGTCGCCGTCGCCAACATCCGCAGAAGCGGGACCGGCCGCCGGTTCCTCGCTGTCCGGGCGAACGAACGAGCCGCGGCGGCGGCAGGGGTGAGCGTGCTGCGCACGAAGCTGCTGGCCTTCGCGATCGCGTCGGCGATCGCCGGCATCGCCGGCGTGATGACCGGCTACCAGGCCCGACTGGTGAGCTCGGCCAACTGGGTCTTCCTCTCCAGCTTGATGGTGCTGGCCTTCGCCTACCTGGGCGGCGTGACCTCCATCAACGGGGCGATCGTCGGCGGCATGCTCTTCCCGAACGGCGTCGTCACCATCTGGGCGAACACGCATCTCCACGACGCCATCTCGGCCGACCTCACGTACATCCTCGGTGGCGTCGCGCTGATCGGCACCGCGATCCTCAATCCATCGGGCATCGCCCCCCGGTTCCAGCCCATGGTCCAGCGACTGGGCCGCTTCGTCCGGACCGCCGGCGTCGGCGACTGGGGCAGTGCGGTCAGGAACGCCGCCCCCGGGGCGGTGCTGGCCAGCCTGCCGGTGATCGTGCTGCTGTGGACCAAGGCGGAGGAGTGGCGGAACTGGTTCCTGCTCCTCGTACCGGCCTCGGCACTCGTCATCCGCAGCGTGGTCGCCGGAGTGGTCGGGGCCCGACTCCACCGCCATCACCAACCCGATCCGGCAATCTGCGCCAGTGGGCCGTCGAACTGCTGACGAACCCCGTGACGCAATCAGGCACCCCCGAAAGGGTGCCTGATCTGCGATGAACTGGAGCGGACGACGAGATTCGAACTCGCGACCCTCACCTTGGCAAGGTGATGCTCTACCAACTGAGCCACGTCCGCGTTGTGCCGGGCACTATACCCGGGCCGCACCCCGTCGCGATCCGCAATCGCCGCCTCAGTCCTCAGACCGGCGCGGGGGGCGGGGGCGGCGGGACCCCGACCCCGACCCCGACCCCGACCGCTTCCGGACCGGCGCCGACGCCGGTGCCGACACCGGTTCCGACACCGGTTCCGACACCGGGGGGGCGGCGAGGGCCAGGAGCTCGTCCTTGGCCTCCTCCAGGAGGTGGGCGAGGTCCCACAGGCGCGGGACGGTCTCCCGGCAGGCCAGCAGGCCCACGTACATCGCCCCGTCGTAGCTCATGAGGGTGATGTTCAACCCGGCCCCGTCGTAGACCGGGCCCATCGGGTACCAGGCAGTGAGGCGGGCCCCCGCCGCCCACAGGGGGAACTGGGGACCGGGCACGTTCGAGACCGTCAGGTTGAACACCGGCCGGACCCGGTTGGCGAGCTGCATCGACGAGTAGAGGCGGGGCGCCCGGGCGGCAATGGCGGGGGCGGCGAACTCGGTCCAGTTGGCCAGGGTCTCGGCGCCGATGGCCTCCAGGGTGCCCTTGGCGTGGACCGTCGCCTCGCTGACCACCCGGACCCGCTCGGCCGGATCGGTGACGTCGGTGCCGAGCGGCACCAGCATCTGGGCCACACGGTTGCCCATGGAGCCCTTCTGGTCCGTCGCCCGGACCGAGACCGGCACCATCGCCACCAGCGGATCACCGGGCAGCTCGCCGCCCTCCTGCAGGTAGCGGCGCAGGGCTCCCCCGCAGATGGCGAGCACCACGTCGTTCACCGTACCCCCGAGGGCGGCCCGGATCGCCTTCACCTCGGCCAGCGGGAACGA
>JBIKWW010000241.1:0-5793 GCA_044356125.1 Acidimicrobiia bacterium | reverse complement strand
GATGCCGGCATCGCCATCGTCCAGCAGCACTTCGCCCTGGTGCCGACGCTGACCGTGGCCGACAACGTGATCCTCGGCGACGAGCCGGGGCGGGTGCTGCGCCGCCGCGCCGTGCTCGCCACGGTGCGGTCCCTCATCGAGCGCTACGGGCTCGACCTGGACCCGGCGGCGGTCGTCGGCACCCTCAGCATCGGCCAGCGCCAGCGGGTCGAGATCCTGAAGTGCCTGTACCGGCGGCCCGAGGTGGTCATCTTCGACGAGCCCACGACCGTCCTGACGCCCCAGGAGATCCGGAACCTGTTCGGTACCTTGCGGACCCTGGCCGCCGAGGGCCGAGGGGTGGTGCTCATCACCCACAAGCTCGACGAGCTCCTCGAGATCACCGACCGCATCACCGTGCTGCGCCACGGTCGGTCCATGGGCACGGTGGCGACCGCCGACACCGACGGACCCTCCCTGGCGCGCCTGATGGTCGGTCGGGACGTCCGGCTGCGCGCCGCAGCCACATTCGTGGCGATCGGCGGGGAGGTGCCGGCCGAGCCGGTCCCCCACCGCACCGCGACCGGCCCCGACGGCACCGCGGTCCTGGGTGCCCCGGTCCTGGAGCTGGACGGCGTGGGTGTCACCGTGGACGGCGTCCCCCGCCTGCGGTCCGTATCCCTGACCGTGGCCGGCGGCGAGATCCTCGGTGTCGCCGGGGTCGAGGGCAATGGGCAGCGCGAGCTCGTCGAGGTGCTGTGCGGAACCCGGGAACCCGACACCGGCACGGTGCGGGTGGCCGGCTCGGACCTCACCGATGCCGGGCCGGTCCGCCTCGCCGCGGCGGGCGTGCGCGTCATCACCGAGGACCGCCACACCACGGGCTGCGTGCTCGACATGACGGTGGCCGAGAACCTGCTCGCCGACCGCATCGGTGAGGCGCCCTACAGCCGTTGGGGGGTGATCGACCGGGCCCGAAGTGACACGACGGCCCGGGGGCTCATCGCCGACTACCGGGTCAAGACACCCTCGCCCGACGTGCTGATCCGGGCCCTGTCGGGCGGCAACCAGCAGCGGGCGATCCTCGCCCGCGAGCTCTCCCGGGACGTGACCGTGCTCGTCGCCGCCCAGCCGACGCGCGGGCTCGACGTCGGGGCCATCGAGGAGGTCACCACCCGCATCACCGACGTGCGCGACCAGGGAGCGGCGATCCTGCTCGTCTCCTCCGACCTCGCCGAGATCCTCGCCCTCTCCGACCGCGTCGCGGTGATGGCCCGCGGGGCCGTCGTCGCCGTGCTCGACCGGGCCGAGGCCACCCACGAACGCCTCGGCGAGCTGATGGCAGGGCTGGTCGCGTGAGCACCGACCTGCGGCACCCGGCCCGGTCCGTCGGCGTGTCGGTGGGAGGGATCGCCTTCGGCTTCGTCGTCGGCGGCATCGTCGTGGCGCTCCAGGGCAAGCCGGTGGGGGCGTCGCTGTCGGCGCTGCTGGAGGGCTCGTTCGGCTCGCTGTTCGCCTTCGGCAACACCCTGAACAAGGCCGCCGCGCTGCTGCTCGTCGCCGCCGGGTACATCTTCGCGGCCAAGGCCGGTCTGGTGTCGATCGGCAGCGAGGGCCAGCTCCACGTCGGGGGCACCATCGGCGTCGCCGGTGCCCTGGCCACCGCCGACCTGCCCAAGCCGTTCCCACTCATCTGCGCGCTGATCATCGGCTTCGTCGGGGGCGGCGCGTGGGGAGCGATCGCCGGGTGGCTCCGGGCCCGACGCGAGGTCAACATCGTGATCTCGACGCTCCTGCTCAACTACATCGGGCTGCGTCTCGTCGAGTTCGCCCTCGATCAGAAGGCGCTGCTGCGCGACGGCGACGCCGAGCCCCAGTCGGCGGTCGTCCCCGGGGCCGCCCGTCTGGGTCGTCTGCTCCCCGAGCACACGACCTCGGCGCTGCATCTCGGGATCGTGGTGGCCGTCGTCGCCACTGTCGTCGTCTGGTTCGTGATCGGCCGGACGGTCCCCGGCTTCCGGCTCCGCATGCTCGGCCACAACCCGGCGATGGCCGCCCGCACCGGGGTCTCGGTCCGCGGGCTCAGCGTGCGCGTGATGTTCGTGTCGGGTGGTCTCGCCGGCCTGGCCGGGTGCTCGGTGCTGCTCGGCGAGCAGTTCCGGGCCCGGCCCGACTTCGCCCTCGGCTTCGGCTTCGCCGGCATCGCCGTCGCCCTCATCGCCCGGTCGAACGTGCTCGCCGCCATCCCCGCGGCGGTCCTCTTCGGCGCCATCCTGGCCGGCGGCAACCTGCTCGAGGCCAAGGTCCAGGTGCCCAATGCGCTGGTGTCGGTCATCCAGGGCTCGATCATCCTGGCCGCCGCCGGAACGGCGTTCCTGCTGCGCCCGCGGATCCCCGTGATCACCGACGCTCCCGACCCGTCCGACCCGTCAGACCCGGCCGACCCGGCCGATCGAGCCGAACCAGCCGGGCCGGGGGGTGCCTGATGCACCTGCTCGCCGTCGTGACGGCCGCCTTCGACCCGGGCTCGATCAACGTGCCCAAGCTCCTGGGTCAGGCCCTGCGGCTCGGCGTCCTCGTCGCCTTCGTGGCCCTCGGCGAGACGTTCTCCCAGCGCGCCGGGGTCATCAACATCGGCATCGAGGGGGTGTTCCTCTCCACCGCCTGCATCGCCGCCGTGGCGTCGTTCCTGGGCTGGGGCATCTGGGCCGGGTTCGGCGCCTCCATGCTCGGCGGGATGCTGATCATGGCCCTCGTCGCGCTCGTCGTGCTCGCCTTCAAGGCCGACCAGATCGTGACCGGCTTCGGCCTCAACCTGGTGGCCCTCGGGGTGACCACCGTGGTGGTCAAGGCCAAGCCCGACCTCAACGCCGTCGAGGGCCTCTCGATCCAGCGGCCCTTCGGCCGGGAGGGCCTCCTGGCCGACGTCCTCTCCCAGAAGTGGACCGTGTTCGCCCTGCTGCCGGTGGTGATCGGCTGCACGCTGCTGCTCAACCGCACCGCCTGGGGTCTGCGGGTCAAGGCCGTGGGCGAGGCCCCGGGCGCCGCCGACGCCGCCGGGATCGTGGTCAACCGGGTCCGGTTGCAGGCCATGGTCGTGTGCGGGGCGCTGGTGGGCATCGGGGGTGCCGCCTTCTCGCTGGCCCAGGCACCCGGCTTCACCGAGAACATGGTCGCCGGGCGCGGCTTCATCGCCCTCGTGGCCGTGATCTTCGGGCGGTGGCGCCCGGTCCCGGTGGCGCTGGGCTGCCTGTTCTTCGGCCTGTTCGAGGCGGTCACGCTCCAGGCTCCCGGCTGGGGCGTGACGGTGCCCTCGCAGCTGCTCAACCTGGTGCCCTACCTGGCCTGCCTGGTCGCACTGGCGGTCGTCCGCCGGGGGGCCGCCCCGCCCGCGGCCATGGCCCGGGTGTTCGAGCGTCGCCGCTGAGCGTGGGGCAGGTCGACCGACCGGGGTGACCCCGTCCCGGGCTCGGTGACGACGGCCCGGTGCGCATGTGGTCCCGGCGGGCGCGGTGACGGCGGCCGACCGAAGGCAGGTACGTCAGATGACGTACGCGGGAACCGCCAGCAGGGCGGTTCCACCGCAGGGTCCCGTCCGTACCCTCGACGTCATGCACCCCCCGCTGCGCACCCACCTCGACCGCTCGCCAGTCCGACGCCGCCCCGCTGGCCGTACTGCACCCGCTCCTTCGGCCTTCGCCGCCGAGCTCCGAGGGGTGAGCAGGGCGTTCGGCCAGGGCGACAACGTCGTGCGGGCCTTGACGGACGTCTCGATCAGCTTCGCACCCGGGGCCTTCACGGCGATCATGGGCCCGTCGGGGTCCGGGAAGTCCACCCTCCTCAACGTGCTCGCCGGCCTCGATCGGGTCGACGCCGGTGAGGTGGTCATCGGAGGCGTCGACATCACGAGGATGGAGGATCGCCCCCTCACCCGGCTCCGACGGCAGCGACTCGGGTTCGTCTTCCAGAGCTTCAACCTGATGCCGGCACTGTCGGCACGGGAGAACATCCTCCTGCCCAGTGAGCTGGATCGCCGTCGCGTCGAGGAGGGCGAGCTCATGTCGCTTGCGCGCTCGCTGGGCATCGCCGACCGCCTGCACCACCGGCCCGCCGAGCTGTCCGGAGGTCAGCAGCAACGCGTGGCGATCGCCCGGGCCCTGCTCGCCCGTCCCGACCTGGTCCTGTGCGACGAGCCGACCGGAGCGCTCGACAGCGCCGCCGGTGCCGAGGTGCTCGCTGCACTGCGCGCGGCGTGCACCGAGCGGCAGCAGACCGTCGTGATGGTGACCCACGACGCCGCCGCCGCATCCCGGGCCGATCAGGTGGTGGTCTTCCGGGACGGGAGGATCGTCGACCGCATCGAGGGACCGTCGCTCGACCGCGTGACGGCCTCCCTCGCGACGGCCCGGTCGGTGACCCCGTGAGCCCCCGTCTCGGTGTCCTCCGGCGAGCTGTGGCCCAGGTCCGGTTCGACCGGCTGCGATGGTCATGGACGGCGATGACCATCGTGTCGTCCGGCGCCCTGACGGCGACGGTGCTGAACCTCGCCTCGACCCTCACCAGCGCCGGTGAGCGCGACATCCGAGCGGCGCTGGCGGGCGAGTACGCCGTCGTGCGCGGGCTGCCGATCGTGCAGGAGGAGGGGGGCCCCGGGGAGTCGTCGGTGCTCCGGGATCCTCTGGACGTCTCGATGCTCGACCGGGTCGCCGCCGTCGACGCGGTCGACGCGGCTGCCGGCGAAGTGGCGCGGTTCGCCCAACTGGTCGTCGGCGGTGAGCTCGTGGTGCCCGAGGACGTCGCCAGCCACGTCGGCCGGGCATGGATCGTCGACGACCGGCTCGCCCCGTTCTCGCTCGTCGCCGGTCGACCACCGAGCGGAGGCGGCGAGGTCGTGGTCGATGTGGCCACCGCCAGGGCCGCCGGCGTCGCCGTGGGTGATCGGGTCGGCGTGCTGTACGGAACCGGGATCGTTGAGGCCGACGTCGTCGGGCTCGCGACCTATGGCGAGGCCAACCGCCAGCCCGCGACGGCGACGCTGTTCTTCGATCCGTCGGTCATCGAGGAGGCCGTGGGCCAGTACGACGCCGTGGTGGCACGCAGCGACACGCGCTCGGGCCGCGAGGTCGCCGAGGTCCTCGCGGAGGAGCTGGGTGCGGGCGTCGAGGTGCTCGTGGGGAGCGCAGCGACCGACGAAGCCGTCGACGCCTACAACGGCTCGCAGCTGCTCGTGCGGGGCATCCTGGCCGGCGCCGCTCTCCTCGCCATCGTGATGGGGGCACTGGTCGTGGCGGGCACCGTCGCGATCACGATCGCGCAGCGCCGCCGTGATCTGGCCCTGCTGCGCCTCGTTGGTGGAGACCGGCGACAGGTCTTCGCCTCGGTGCTCGCCGAGGTCGGTGTCGTCGCCATCGTCGGCACTGCCGGTGGGCTGGCCGTCTCCGTGCTGGCAGCCCGACCGGCTGCGTGGGTCCTGGGCCGGGTTGGCATCGTCATCCCCGACGGGGCCGGTCGCCCCTCGCCCGCCATCCTGCTGCTCGTCGGGGTCATCGGCGTGGCCGCCTCCCTGGTGGCCGCCGTCCGACCCGCCCGGGCGGCAGCGTCGACGCCACCCGTGGAGAGCCTCCGCGGCGCCGACGTCGCGTCCAACGGGCGGGGCCGCCTCGGGACGGTCGTCGCCACGACCGGGGTGATGACCGGGGTGCTGGCGCTGCTGGTGGGCTCAGGCCCGGTGACCGTCGTCGGGCTGGTCCTGGGTGTGGTGGGTGCGGCGGCCCTCGCTCCCGGTCTCGTCGGCGTCGTCACGGCGGCGGCCGA
>JBIKWW010000242.1:0-5793 GCA_044356125.1 Acidimicrobiia bacterium | reverse complement strand
CCGAGCAGTTCCTCGGGATCGGGGAGCTCGGCCATATCGGCACCATCGGCAGCGACCTTGACGACCTGAGGGGTCTGTCCCGCCCGGGCTCCCGGTCGGCCTTCCGTCGGCCTCAGCGACCCGGCCGACGTGTCCGGAAGCGGACCCCGTCGCCGGGCCGGAGCTGGGCCAACCGGTCGAGGTCGGAGCGCGTCACCACGGCCACGACGGGGTACCCCCCGGTGGTGCCGCAGTCGGGGCCGAGCACGATGGGCTTCCCGCCGGCGGGAACCTGCACGGCGCCCGGCACCATCGCCTCGCTGGGGATCTCACCGCCGATGCGATCCAGGGCCGGCCCCTCGAGGCGGATCCCGGTGCGGTCCCCGGCCGGGCTGACGACCCAACGGGTCGCCAGCAGCAGACCGGCTGCGCCAGGAGTGAGCCAATCGAGGCGCGGGCCCGGCGTGACCGCGACGTCGAGCGTGTCGCCGGAGGGACGCACGACCGGCACACGTTCGAACCACGGGCGGCTCCCCGGCCCGGGGTCCGCGCCCACGGGGAGCTCGTCACCGGGCCGCAGGGGCGGCGGCCCGATCCGCCCGAGGGTGTCGAAGCTGCGGCTGCCGAGGACGGGCTCGACGGCGATGCCGCCGCGCACGGCCACATAGGCGCGCAGCCCCCGGGACGGCGCACCGAGGCGCAGGGTGGAGCCGGCCGGGACGGCGACCGCGGTGTCGGTCCCTGCGCCCCGGCCGTCCACCGACACCTCCACCTCCGCCCCGGTCACGGCGACCACGACGCCGGCCGCAGCGGTGAGCTCCAGTTCCGCTGCGGTGCACTCGAGCACGGCCATGTCCGGTGCGTTCCCGGCCAGTCGGTTGGCGAGTGCGAACGCAGCCAGGTCCCAGGCCCCCGAACGCGCCACGCCCTGATGACCGCGGTGGCGGCGACCCTCGTCCTGCACGGTGATCAGGCCGGCGCCGACACGACCGACCCGCAGGACCTTCACCGGCACTCCTCCGCCAGGATCACCCACGGCTCCGGACCCAGCCCTTCGACCGGGACGAAGCGCAGCCGGTCGCCGATGGCGAGCACCGATGGCGGGTCCCGGTGCTCGTCGAAGCCGTTCGGTGCCGTGCGTCCGAGCAGCCGCCATCCCCCCGGTGAGGCCATCGGGTAGATGCCGGTGAAGGCCGCCCCCATCCCGACCGACCCGGCCGGCACCGAGGTTCGGGGGACGTCGAGCCGGGGGACCACCAGGGCGGGATCGAGCCCGGCCAGGTAGGGAAAGCCGCGGGAGAAGCCGAGGAAGGCGACCGTGTAGAGGGGAGCGGCATGGCGACGCACGACCTCATCGACCTCCAACCCGGTCATCGCCGCGACGGCGTCCAGGTCGGCGCCGTCGTAGACGACCTCGACGGTGTGGACCGGCGACGAGGCCGGTGTGGTGGCCGACGGACCGGCGTGCGGGGCCTCCGGTCCGTCCGGTGCATCCAACGCCCGCAGGAGCGCCTCGAGTGCCACTCCGGGGGCCGCCTCCAGGTACAGCGTCTCGGCGCCGGGCACGCTCTCGGCCACCAGCCCGCCGGCCTGCGCCCTCCGGTGGGCGGCGTGCACGGCGGCCAGCGATCCCAGCTCCAGGAGCACCCCGTGCTCACCGTAGGGCCGCCATCGCGGGGTCGGTCCACTCATGGCGACGCCGTGAAGGCCCGCAGGGGTCGGCCGGCGGCCTCCAGTCGGGCCCGCACCGCCCGGGCGTGGCCGACGGCCCCGGGCGTGTCGCCGTGCACGCACAGCGACCTGATCCCCGGGGTGGCAGCCAGCCGCAGGGCCTGATCGGCCACCTCGTCGGGGTCGGTCAACACGGCGCCGGGCTCGGAGCGGGGAACGAGCGAACCGTCGGGCCGCACGGCGCGGTCCGTCAGGCCCTCGCCGACCGTTGCGATCCCCAGGGTCGCCGCCGCGGCCAGGAGCGGCCCGGCGGCACCCAGCAGCGGCAGCGAGGCGTCGAACGCGGCGACGGCCCGGGCCAGCGCGCCCGCCTGCACGGCGTCGGCGTTCACCCGGTGGTACAGGGCACCGTGGGGCTTGACGTAGCGGACCCGGGTCCCCGCCACCCGGCAGATGCCGTCCAGGGCCGCGAGCTGGTAGAGCACGTCGGCCTCGAGGGCGTCGGGCTCGACATCCATGGCCCGGCGCCCGAATCCGACCAGATCCGGGTAGGCGACGTGGGCCCCGATCGCCACGCTCCGCCGGGCGGCCGCCTCGACCGTGCGGCGGATCGTGAGCGGGTCCCCGGCGTGGAACCCGCAGGCGATGTTGGCGCTGGTGACGACCTCGAGCAGGGTGTCGTCGTGGCCCAGACGCCACGCGCCGAAGGACTCGCCGAGGTCGGCGTTGAGGTCGATGGGGTCCACGCCCGGCAGTCTCGCGTGTTGGCTCCCGGCCCCAGCGGCCCGACAGGATGCAACCATGTCCACGCCGCCCCCGCCCCCGCCCGCCGCCTACCGCGACCTCTTCGACCTGACCGGCAAGGTCGCCATCGTCACCGGCGGCAGCCGGGGCCTGGGCCGCCAGATGGTGCTCGCCTTCGCCGAGCACGGAGCCGACGTCGTGGTGGCCAGCCGCAAGCTCGACAACTGCGAGCAGGTGGCGGCCGAGGTGCGGGCCATGGGCCGACGGTCCCTGGCCGTCGCCTACCACGCCGGCAGCTGGTCCGACGCCGAGCGCCTGGCCGAGACCGTCTACGCCGAGTTCGGCCGCGTCGACGTGCTCGTCAACAACGCCGGCATGTCGCCGCTCTACCCCAGCGTCGACGCCATCAGCGAGGACCTCTACGACAAGGTCATGGCCGTCAATCTGAAGGGCCCGTTCCGTCTCTCGGCCATCGTGGGCACCCGCATGGCCGCCGGTGATGGCGGCGCCATCATCAACGTCTCGTCCATCGCCTCGCAGTCACCGAGCCCGGTCGAGCTCGTCTACGGGGCAGCCAAGGCCGGCGTCAACAACCTGACCGTCGGTCTGGCCCGGACCTTCGGGCCCAAGGTCCGGGTGAACTGCATCGTGCCCGGTCCGTTCCTCACCGACATCTCCAAGGCCTGGGACCTCGAGAGCTTCAACAAGCGGGCCGAGGCGGCCTTCTCCCTCGGGCGTGGCGGCGAGCCCCACGAGATCGTCGGTGCCGCGCTCTACCTCGCCACTGCCGCCGGCAGCTACACGTCGGGCACGCTCGTCAACGTCGACGGCGGCCCCCGATGACCGGCGCCCCCGACATCGACGTCACGAACGCCGACCGGCTCCTGCGGACCACCAAGCAGGTGCGCAAGCGCCTCGATCTGACCCGGCCCGTCCCCCGCGGCCTGCTGCTCGAGTGCATCGACGTCGCCAGCCACGCCCCCATGGGCGGCAACCTCGAGCGCAACCGCTGGCTGGTCGTCGACGACCGCTCGGTCATGGAGCAGATCGCCCCCTTCTACCAGCGCGTCGGCCGGGCCTACCTGGCCGTCAACGGCGAGGGCGTCGACGGCCGCCAGGCGCGCGTCGTGGACTCCGCCACCTTCCTCGTCGACCACATCGCCGAGGTGCCCGCCTGGGTCATCGCCATGCGCCTCGACCGCCTGCGCGCCGACGCCTCCAACGCCGAGATCTCCGGCTACCACGGCAGCGTCGCCCCCGGCGTGTGGAGCTTCCAGCTCGCCGCCCGGGCCCGCGGCCTGGGCTCGGCGTGGACCACGTTCCACCTCGTCCACGAGCAGGAGGTGGCCGACATCCTGGGCATCCCGCCCACGGTGACCCAGGTCGCCCTGCTCCCCGTCGCCTACTACACCGGTGACGACTTCGCCCCTGCGCCACGCCGCCCGGCCCACGAGATCACCTCGTTCAACCGCTGGGGCGTGCGGGCCTGACCGCCGGCTCAGGCCCGGGCCAGGAGCCGCCCGCCCGTGCCGAAGGCGGCGTCGACGGCGGGTCGCAGCTGCTCCACCGTCCCGATGCACACACCGCCGCCGTCCACCAGCCACACGGTCCGGGCGATCTCCAGCGCCAGCTCGACGTCGTGGGTGGCCAGCAGCACGGCCAGGCCCTGCTCCCCGGCCAGACGGGCGGCGAGCTCGTGGACCATCACCCGGCCACCCATGTCGAGGAAGGCGGTGGGCTCGTCGAGCACCAGCAGCGACGGCTCCTGGGCCAGCGCCCGGGCGATCATCACGCGCTGGCGCTCACCGTCGCTGAGCTGGGCCAGGCGGCGGCCGACGAGTGCAGCGGCGCCGGTCGCCTCGATGGCGGCGGCGACGACGGCGTCGTCCTCGGCGCCCAGGCGGCCGGTGCGGCCCGTGTGCGGGTGACGTCCGAGGGCCACCACCTCCTCCACTCGCAGCAGACCGGGATCCGGGCGCTCCGAGCTCACCACGGCGACGAGGCGGGCCAACTCGGCCCGATCGACCTCGTGCAGGGGCCGGCCGGCCAGCGTGACGGCCCCCTCCAGCGGCGGAGCCAGCCCGATGAGGGTGCGCAGCAGGGTGGACTTGCCCGCCCCGTTGACACCGAGGACGGCGACGATCTCGCCCGGCGTCACCGACGCCGGACCGAGGCGCACCACCCGGTGCCGACGGCGGCCCGAGCGGTAGCCCGCAGTGAGCCCCCCGGTGGCCAGCACCGGCGCCGTCCCGCTCATGAACCCAGCTCCATGGACCGGCGGCCACGCAGCAGCACCAGCAGCACGACGGGTGCCCCCAGCAGGGCGAAGATGGCGCTCACCGGCAGGGTCCGCTCGCTGCCGGGGAGCTGGGCGACGATCTCGGCGACGAGTGCCAGCGTGGCCCCGATGGCCACGACGGCGGGAACCAGGCGGCGGTGCGAGCCCTCACCCAGGATGAGGCGGGCCAGGTGGGGCACGGCGATTCCGACGAACCCGATCGGTCCGCAGAACGCCGTCACCGAGCCGCTCAGCACGGCAGCGGCGGCCACGCTCAGCATGCGGACACGGGGAACGTGGACCCCCAGGGAGGCGGCGTAGCGGTCTCCGAGCAGCATCGCATCGAGCGGTTTCATCAGCGCGCAGATGATCAGCAGGGCGACGGCCATCACCGGGGCCAGCACGACCAGCTCCTCCCAGGTGGTCCCCCGGAAGCTGCCCAGGCCCCAGGTGGCGTAGGCGCGCAGGGCGGCGTCGTCGGCCGAGGCGAGCAGCACCTGCACCACGCCGCCGGTCACGTAGCCCGTCATCACGCCGACGATCAGCAGCGTGAGCCGCCCCTCCACCCAGCGAGCGACGGTGAGCACGACCGCCATCACGGCGGCGGCACCGAGGCTCCCGGCGGCGGCGATGCCGAACGCCCCCATCCCGCGCGCTTCGGCCAGGACCCCGCTGGCCGCCGAGCCCGTGCCGAGAACGAGGACGGCCACCCCGAGCCCGGCGCCGGAGCTCACTCCCAGCACGAACGGGTCAGCCAACGGGTTGCGGAACAGCGTCTGCATGGTGAGCCCGGCCAGGCCGAGCCCGGCCCCGGCCAGCGCCGCCGTACAGGCCCGGGGGAGCCGCACGCTCCACACGATCGTCGTCCAGGCCGGGTCGTCGACGGGTCGGCCGAGCAGGGCCCGCAGCACCGCCCCCGGCGGGATGGTCACCGAGCCGAGGGCGACGGCGGCGACGAAGGCGGCCCCGGCGGCCAGCACCAGGCCCGACATGGCCCACCCGAAGCGCCGGGAACGGGCGCGTCCGGCGGGGAGGTCGGCTCGGGCGTCGGCGGGGAGGTCGGCTCGGGCGTCGGCGGGGAGGTCGGCTCGGGCGTCGGCGGGGAGGTCGGCTCGGGCGTC
>JBIKWW010000532.1:0-5816 GCA_044356125.1 Acidimicrobiia bacterium | reverse complement strand
ATGAACTGCGGGTCGAGGCCTTGTGCGCCACGATATCTGCTCGTGACATTGCTCGATGTATCGAGCTGGCTACCCGATGCCATGTCGGAAGCGCCGCCGGATATGCGGTCATTCGCCGAGCCGCCCTGGCCGGTGAGTTCGGCGATGACCTGTTCCACCGGTCCGCCCGGCGCGAACTGGATCACCGCAAAGGAAATCGCCATGATTCCGAGCATTGTCGGAACGATCAGCAGCAGGCGGCGAAGAATGTAGGCTCCCATCGCTGCGCCGCTACTCCCTGCCGGCCCCTGTAGCCGCTTTCCCGCTCAATCGCCCGCTGCCGGCGTCTTCTTCGCCGGGTCGCGCCACCAGAGGCGCTCCACCGCGAAGCTGTAGTCGGGCTTCGGATCCTTCCAGCCGAACACGTCCCAGAAGGCAACGCGGTGATTCGCGCTGTGCCAATTTGGAATCCAGTACCACGTGGCGCGCAAGACCCGGTCCAGCGCCCGCATCGCGACGACCAGCTCGGCGCGGGTCGTCGCCGCGCCTGCAGCCTCCACCAGCGCATCGATTGCCGGATCCTTGGTGCCGGGATGATTTTCCGTGCCGTTGCGGTCGGCAGATTCAGAATGAAAATACCGCCGTAGCAACTCGCCGTCGGGGTTTGCCGGAAGGCGATAGGCAACCATCATCATGTCGAATTCGCGTGTCTCGATGCGGCTCTGGTATTGGGACGGATCAACCTGACGCAGCTCGACGGCAATTCCCATGTCGCGCAGGTTTTCGCCGAAGGGCGACAGGATCCGCTCGAATACCTGGGAATCGATGAGGACCTCGATCGAGAGCTGGCGGTTCTGCGAATCGATGAGCTGCCCGCTTTTCTTCTTCCAGCCAGCCTGGGCAAAAAGCTTGTCAGCCTTTCTGAAAATGCTGCGGTCTCTGCCGGAACCGTCGGTCACGTTCTGCATCACGGCGCTGCCGAATACCGTTTCGGGCAGCTTGTCTCGGAGCGGTTCGAGCAGCTTCAGTTCGGCCTCGTCAGGCTTGCCGGTCGCAACGAACTCCGATCGCGCGAACAGCGAATTGGAGCGCGTGTATGAATTGAAGAAGAGGTTGCGGTTCGTCCATTCGAAATCGAAAAGGGTCGCAATGGCCTGCCTTGTGGCCGGATCGGCGAATTTCTCCCGCCGAGTGTTCAGCGCGAACGCCTGGAAGGAAGGTCGTTTCTCTTCGGGGAAATCCTGCAACTTCACGCGCCCGTCACGAACAGCCGGAAAGCCGTATTCGGTTGCCCATGTTTTCGATGTGAATTCTTGCCGCCACAGGATTTCGCCCTTCTTGAAGGCCTCGAAAGCTGCCTGCCTCTCCTGGAAAAAGTCGATCCGCAACGTGTCGAAATGGTCGAGGCCACGCATGACCGGCAGGTCCCGGCCCCAATAGTCGGGAGCTTTCTCGTATTCGATGAACTGGCCGAGCGAAGCCCGCTTTACTCTGTAAGCACCAGAACCGAGCGGTGGGTCGATTGCGGGATCGGTGAATTTTGCCGTCGAATAATATGCCTTGGAAAGGACCGGCGCCGATGAGGCTATGGAGAGGATCGCGCGCGCCGATTGTTTGCCGTTGAAGCGCAGTTCGACCGTGTGCTCGCCATCGGCCACCGCCTCTACGAGGTTCACGAGGTCGAGCGCCAGCTGTGGGTGGCCCGACTCCTTCAGCGTCATGATCGACCAGGCATAGTCCGCAGCCGTCACCGGCGTGCCGTCGTGGAAGCGTGCCTCCGGCCGCAATTCGAAACGGAAGCTGATTCGGTCGGCCGAAATGGTCACTGACGAGGCGAGCAGGCCATAGATCGAGTCCGGTTCATCCCACGCTTCCGTCATCAGCGTGTCGAAGCAATACTCCATCCGGGGCGGGGCTTCGCCCTGGAGAACGAAGGTGTTGAGCGTGTTGAAGGTCTGGACGCTCTGGTTGTAGGCCCAGTTCGAGGCGGCGAAGGCGAATGTCCCGCCTTTCGGCGCATCCGGCGACGCATACTCGAAGATCTGGAAATCTGCCGGATATTTGAGTTCCCCGAATGCCGAAAGGCCGTGAAGCTTCTGTTCTACAGGATTTGCCGCGAGGGACATGCGCGGCAGCGACGCAACCAGCGCCGCGCTGCCCGCGCCCTTGATGAAGCCTCTCCGGGTGAAGCGCACGCCCCTCAATTCGAACTGCCTCCACCGGAACCGGCTTCCTCGATCCACCACGAATAGAGATCGATGCCGGTATAGCTCGGCTGGCGCTCCGGCAGTTTCAGCCGGTTCCACCACGCGAACCAGACATCGGGGTTGTGCCACATGGGGATGGAGTAGCTGCCTGCAAGCAGGATGCGGTCGAGCGCCCGCGTCAGTGCCACGAGTTCCTGCCGGTCCGGCGCGGTGATGATCTTCTCGACGATCTCGTCGATGGCCGGGTCGGAAATGCCTGCGAGGTTGCGAGATCCGGCCAGCGATGCGGCGCGGCTGCTCCAGAAATCGCGCTGCTCGTTGCCAGGCGAAAGCGACTGGCCGAGCGTCGACATGGTCATCTCGAAATCGAATTTGTCCATCCGGTTGCGATACTGCGCCTGGTCCACGATCCTGATGTTTGTCTTGATTCCGAGCTTGCCGAAATAATCCACAGTGGGAATGCCAACACGCTCGTCGGTAGGACCGGAGCCGAGAATCTCGATCTCGAACTGTTTGCCGTCGGGGCCGAGCATCCTGCCGCCCTTGAAGCTGTAGCCGGCCTCGGTGAACAGTTTGAGCGCCTCGCGCTGCAGGCGGCGTGTATCGGCCGGGTTGCCATGCACCGGCATGGCCAGGTCGCCGTCGATAGCCGCGTCGGGAATGCGCCCGCGATAGCTTTCGAGGATTTCGAGCGTTCGCCCTTCCGGCTTGCCGGTGCCCGCCTGGAGTTCTCCGCCTTCGAAATAGGAATCCGTGCGCTTGTACAGGCCGTAGAAGAGCGTCTTGTTCATGCTTTCGAAATCGAACAGCAGGTTGAGCGCGTTGCGGACCCGCGGGTCTTTGAACTTGGGGTTCCGCGTATTCATGAAATAGGCCTGGAACGGCTTGGGCCCGTCCGTCGAAAATGCCTTGCGCACGACATCGCCGCGCGTGAACGCCGGAAAGTCGTACTCCTTTGCCCAGCGCTGGGAACGGTTTTCAGCGCGCGTATCGGCAATCCCGCCCTTCTTGAAGGCTTCCCACGCCGCGTTCTCGTCCAGGAAATAGGTATACTGGATGCGGTCGAAATTGTAGCGGCCCTTGCGGGTCGGCAGGTCCTTTGCCCAGTAATCCTTCACGCGTTCATAAGTGACCGTCTTGCCCGAATCGAAGCTTGCTATCCTGTAAGGCCCCGATCCCAGCGGCGACTCGCTGGTCGGCTCCGCTATGTTGCGCTTTGTCCCTTTGGCATCCACGCCCTCCCACCAGTGCTTCGGAAGCACGGGCAGGTCGCCCAGGATATGCGGCAGTTCCCGATTGCCCTTGACATCGAAGGTGAAGGTCACCTCGCGCTCGCCGGTTTTCACGGCGGACACCACGTTATGGTAGTATTGGTTGAAATGGGGGTGGTTCTGCTTGAGAACCTCGAGGCTCCAGATCACGTCTTCGGCCGTGATGGGCGCACCATCGTGGAACCGTGCTTCCTTGCGGATCCTGTAGGTCGCAGACGAAAAATCGTCCGGAAAACGGAATGCCTCGGCTATCAGCCCATAGGCGGCCGAAGGCTGGTCCGTCGCCTGCTCCATGAGCGTGTCCCAGAGCAGTCCGCCGGTAAAATTGACGCCTGCTGCCGGTTCGCCGCGAACAACGAACGGGTTGAAGGAATCGAACGTCCCCAGAGCGTCGTCGTGGAGCGTCCCGCCCTTGGGCGCGTCAGGATTTACATAGTCGAAATGCGTGAAATCGGGGCCGTATTTCAGCTCGCCGAAGAGTGCCCCGCCATGCCGCCAGCCTTCAGCATCCTGCGCTGCTGCCGCAAGCGGCAACAGGACAAGAAAGGCGAGGGCAGCAAGTCGGTTCACCAATGCCGGCATCCGTTCGTTTTCCGGTGCAAGAAGCAATTTTTGTAACCATAGCCAATTGCCGCTTCATGGCAATCTCGGGATTTCAGCAGATTTTCGCAAAGAAAAAGGCCGGACAGAGCCGGCCTTTCGATGTTTGCCCGTATACCGGTCACTGTGCCGGGATCGGCAGTGGCGATGCTGACATCGTATTGAGCCAGGCAATGATGTTGGCGCGATCCTTCACGTCCTTCAGGCCGGCAAAGCCCATTGCCGTTCCGGGCACATGCTTCTTCGGGTTCCAAAGGAAGCCGTTCATCTGTTCGAAGTCCCAGGTCTTGCCGGCGGCGAATTCCTTCAGTGCTGCCGAATAGGAGAAGCCTTCATGCGAAGCGATCGAACTGCCGAGGATGCCATAAAGGTTGGGTCCGACCTTGTTTGCGCCGCCCTCCTGGTCGTTATGGCACGCGGAGCATTTCTTGAACACGGTCTCGCCGGCAGCAATGTCTGCCGATGCAAGGAGCGGCGTTACCGGCTCCACTGCCGGTGCCTCGGCTTCCGCGCTAGCCTCTCCGCCGCCGGTTTCAGCGGCAGCGATCACGAAGCCCGGCGTCTCCGGAACTTCGGAATGGAAGATCGATTCGGCAAGCAGGCTGGCACTGAACAGGATGAAGACCGTCCCCAGAACCGACATTGCAATCTTGTTGAACGTGAACGAATCCATGGACCTGATCCCCGAGGAGCTTTCCATCCTGGCCGTGGCGTATTCCGGATCCGAAACTTCAGGGCACAGGCAGTCGCATGTGTCCGCCGGATTTGCCGCGAACTAATGGTTTGCGGTTGCGTTACAACGACTGTATGGGTTCTTCAAGTGAGACTTTTTGACACCGAGTTTTTGCCGGGCCCGTAACCTGCCTGTGCACACGCCAGCCATGAATTCCCCGAAAGCCGCTGCAATGGCGCAAGCCATCGTCCTCATTCCTGCCCGGATGGCATCGACGCGCCTTCCCGGGAAGCCGTTGGCCGATATCGGTGGCCTGCCGATGATCGTGCATGTAGTGCGACGGGCACTCGAGGCAGGAGTCGGGCGGGTCGTGGTTGCCACCGACACCCAAGCAATCAAGGATGTCGTGGAACGCCATGGCGGCGAAGCCGTGATGACCCGCGCAGATCACCAGTCCGGCTCGGACCGCATATACGAGGCTCTTCAGACCATCGATCCCGATACCACCTGCCGTTACATTCTCAACGTTCAGGGCGACCTTCCCACCATCGAACCGCAGAACATCCGCGCAAGCCTCGCGCCGCTCCTCGACGGCCCAGCCGACATTGCTACGCTTGCAGCCGAGATTGGCAATGAACACGAGCGGACGAACCCCAACGTCGTCAAGGTCGTCGGCAGTCCATGCGGCCACAACCGCTTGCGAGCCCTCTATTTTACCCGCGCCACCGCCCCCTGGGGCGAGGGGTCCCTCTATCACCACATCGGTTTGTATGCATACCGACGCGAAGCGCTGGAGCGGTTCGTCGCACTCGCGCCTTCGCCGCTAGAGCAGCGCGAAAGGCTCGAGCAGCTGCGCGCGCTCGAAGCGGGGATGCGCATCGATGTGTCGCTGGTCGATGCCGTGCCGCTCGGCGTCGATACGCCCGAAGATCTGGAAAAGGCCCGCGCCATCCTGCGGAGCCGGGAGTGAAAGCCATGAATGCGCAAGTTGACAGGATTGCCTTCCAGGGCGAGCCGGGCGCCAATTCCGACACCGCATGCCGCAACATGTTTCCCGGCATGGAACCCTTGCCCTGCCCGACTTTC
>JBIKWW010000240.1:0-5822 GCA_044356125.1 Acidimicrobiia bacterium | reverse complement strand
CTCGGCGATGACGACCCGACCCTGGCCCTCGCCGACTTCGGCGAGGACGCCGAGGTGGGAGCCGTCGTCGACGCCGCGTCCACACCCCCGTTCCTGACCGCCCGCCGGGTGGTGGTGGCCCGGGAGGCGGGCCGCTTCAGCGGTGATGCCGTCGAGGTGCTGCGGACCTACCTGGCCGGGCCGTGCCCCACCAGCGTCCTGATCCTCGTGAGCGGCGGCGGCACCATGGCGCGGGGCCTGTCCGACGCCGTGAAGCGCCAGGGCACCGTCTTCGACGCCGCCGTCCCAGGGGGCAAGGCCCGCCAGGCATGGCTGGCCGAGCGGGTGGCGGCCGGCCCGGTCCGTCTCGACGCCCGGGCGACGACCCGGCTGGGCGACCACCTCGGTGAGGACCTCGCCCGCGTCGACGGCATCCTCGCCGTGCTCGGCGCCGTGTACGGGGAGGGCGCACGGGTCGGGGTGGACGAACTCGAGCCGTTCCTCGGCGCCGGAGGCTCTGGTGCGCCCTGGGACCTGACCGATGCCATCGACCGCGGCGACGTCGCCGGTGCCCTGGCCCAGCTCCGGCGCCAGATGGGTGCCGGGGAGCGCCATCCGCTGCAGATCCTCGCCTCGCTCAGCGCCCACGTGACCCGCATGCTGCGCCTCGACGGGGCAGGCTGCCGGGACGAGGCCGAGGCGGCGGCGGTGCTGGGCATCACCGGCTCGACCTTCCCCGCCCGCAAGGCTCTGAACCAGGCCCGGGTCCTCGGGCCGGTGAACCTGGCCCGGGCCGTGGAGCTGCTGCACCGGGCCGATCTCGACGTCCGGGGCGCCCGGGACCTTCCGGATCCGGCCCTCATGGAGATCCTCGTCGCCCGTCTCGCCCGGCTGGCTCCGTCCCGGGGCTGACCGGCCCGTCCGCCCCGGGACCGGTCGGGGTCGGCGGGGTCGTAGGGGCCCGACCATGGCCCGAACGCGCAACTGCCCCAGCCATAGGGCTGGGGCAGGGGAACCTGCTGGCCGGCCGGGTTGGCCGACGGGGCCCCGTGGGGCCGGGGCGATCAGCCCAGCTTGGCGAGGCGCCGGACCAGCTTGGACTTGCGGTTGGCAGCCTGGTTCTTGTGGATGACGCCCTTGGTGGCGGCCTTGTCGAGGCGCTTGATCGCCATCCGGATGGCTTCGGCCGTCTCCGGAGCGTCGGGGTTCTGCGAGGCGGACCGCACGGCGGTCTTCACCCGGGTCTTCAGCTCGCTGCGCACGGCCTTGTTGCGCGCCTGGCGCTTGGCGTTGGTGAGGATGCGCTTCTTCTGGGACTTGATGTTGGCCACGGTGCTCGCTCGGTCCTGCTCTCGGGGGCACGAGAGGCTACCAGCGCGCGGACGCCCCCGCAGACGGGGTGGCGCATCCGGCCGGGGAGGCGCCGGTTGCCGGGGAGGCGCCGGTAGCCTGGGCCGCACATGCCTCCCGCAACCCCCGGCCGCGGCGCGCCTGGTATCGACCGCTCGGCCATCCGCAACCTGTCCATCATCGCCCACGTCGACCACGGCAAGTCGACGCTGTCCGACCGCATCCTGGAGCTCACCGGGGCCGTCGAGGCGCGGGAGATGCGGGCCCAGTACCTGGACTCGATGGACATCGAGCGCGAGCGCGGCATCACCATCAAGGCGCAGAACGTGCGCGTCAACTGGACCCCCCGCAGCGGCGCCGGGTCGGGGATCCGCCACACGATCCACCTGATCGACACGCCGGGCCACGTCGACTTCAACTACGAGGTGTCCCGCTCGCTGGCGGCCTGCGAGGGCGTCGTGCTCGTCGTCGACGCCGCCCAGGGCATCGAGGCCCAGACCCTCGCCAACTGCTACCTGGCCCTGGAGAACGACCTCGAGATCGTCGCCTGCCTGAACAAGATCGACCTCCCGGCCGCCGATCCGGACCGCTACGCGGCCGAGATCGAGAAGGTCCTCGGCATCCCGGCGGACTCGATCCTGCGCATCTCGGCCAAGACCGGTCAGGGCGTACCGGAGCTGCTCGACGCCATCTGCGAGCACATCCCGGCGCCCACCGGCCGGACCGACCAACCCCTGCAGGCGCTGCTGTTCGACAGCTACTACGACGAGTACCGGGGCGTGGTGTCGGCCATCCGGGTCGTCAACGGCACCATCAGCCCCGGCGCCAAGGTGCTGTTCATGCAGGCCGGGGCCACCCATGAGGCGCTCGAGATCGGCGTCCGGACCCCCCGCAACGAGCCCATCGACGAGCTGGGGCCGGGCGAGGTCGGCTACCTCATCGCCGGCATCAAGAACCTCTCCGACGCCCGCTCGGGTGAGACCGTCACCCTGGCCCAGCGGCCCGCCCGCACACCCCTGCCCGGCTACAAGCAGCCCAAGCCGATGGTGTTCTGCGGCCTGTACCCCATCGACGGCGACGACTTCCCCGACCTGCGCGACGCCCTCGACAAGCTCAAGCTCAACGACGCCTCGATCACCTACGAGCCCGAGACCTCGACGGCCCTCGGGTTCGGGTTCCGCTGCGGGTACCTCGGCCTGCTGCACATGGAGATCGTGCGGGAGCGCCTCGAGCGGGAGTTCAACCTGGCGCTCATCGCCACGGCGCCGTCGGTCGTGTACCGGGTTCAGCTCACCGACGGCGGTGTCGTCGAGGTCGACAACCCCTCCGAGATGCCGCCGGTGAACCACATCGAGCGCATCGAGGAGCCGTGGTTCAAGGTGTCGATCCTGACCCCGTCGGACTACACGGGCACGATCATGGAGCTCTGCACCAACCGCCGGGGCGAGATGGTGCGCATGGACTACCTCTCGCCGGAGCGCCTCGAGATGGTCTACCGGATCCCGCTGGCCGAGGTCGTGGTCGACTTCTTCGACGCCCTCAAGAGCCGGACCAAGGGCTATGCGTCGCTGGACTACGAGCCCGACGGCTACGGCGAATCGAACCTGGTGAAGCTCGACGTGCTGCTCAACGGCGCCCCCGTGGACGCCTTCTCGACGATCATCCACCGGGCCAAGGCCGAGGAGTTCGGGCGCAAGATGACGGCCAAGCTGCGCGAGCTCATCCCCCGCCAGATGTTCGACGTGCCGATCCAGGCCGCCATCGGGTCGCGCATCATCGCCCGGGAGACGGTCAAGGCCCGCCGCAAGGACGTGCTCGCCAAGTGCTACGGGGGCGACATCACCCGCAAGCGCAAGCTGCTCGAGAAGCAGAAGGAGGGCAAGAAGAAGATGAAGTCGATCGGGCGCGTGGAAGTGCCCGGCGACGTCTTCATCTCCGCCCTCAAGCTCGACGACTGACGAGCAGCGCCCAGCGGCAGGTCGGCACAGGCCGGCCCGGCGGTTCGGTTGTCAAGGAGCGGACGAGTCCGCGGGCGATCTGTTGCCCGAGGTTGCGGCTGTCGGTCCCGCCGTCGTGGTCGGGGACTGCTCGTCCGGAGCGGGGCCGGTCAGGCCCACTGTTCGATCGGTGGGCCGGTGGTCATGATCACCTCCCCGTGGCGTCGCACGACGAGCGACCGGTCGGGGGCGAGCTCGACCTCCCAGGACTCTGCGTGGAGGCGGTCGTGGTGGTGTTTGCACAGCGGCAGGAGCAGGGCGAGGTCGGTGGGGCCGCCGTGTTCCCAGAACTCGAGGTGGTGCGGCTGGCAGTCGGCGACGTGTCGGTCGCAGCCCGGGACGCCGCACGACCGGTACATGGCGCGCAGCGCGCGCCGTTGGTCGCGTGAGGCGTAGCGACGGCTGCGCCCGTGGTCGAGCGACACCGGACGCATCAGCGAGTCGCGGAGTTGGTCGAGCGTGGGGACCGGGCGCCCTTGGCGGATCACGACACCGTGACGATCGACCACGACCGGGACGAACCTCGCTCGACCGGCCATGGCCTGCAGTGTCTCGATGGGGAGGTGGATGCCGCGGCCGCAGTCGACACGACTGGCGTGGTGGCGGCCGTGGCGCAGTGTCTGCTCGTCGATGGTGACGATGAACTCGGGTCGGCCGCTGCTACCGCCGACACCGAGCATGAGATCGGCGAGGCCGAGCGCCTGGAAGAATTCGTGGCGCAGCAGCGGGTCGTCGGGGGTCTCGGCGGGGTGTTCGCCGTGGAAGCGTGCCTCGGTCGCGCGGCGGAGCGCTTCGATGAGCGAGACCGCTCGCTCGGTGTCGAAGCGGCCGTGGATGTTCCACATGCCGTCGCGTCCGGTCCACGTGCGTGCGCCGATGTGTCGCCGCTGGCGTTGCAGCCGATCGGCGCCGTCGTCGCCCTCGATGTCGCGGACCGCGGCGTCGAGGCGGGTGCGGAACTCCTCGGCCGTGAGGTGCACGGCGAACCCGGCCAGCCGCTCCTCCTGCTCGAGCAGCCGCGGTCGCAGCCCGGTGCGCAGCGAACGGAGCGCGACGCCGAATGCGTCGAGGTGTTCGACGCCGACCAGGCCCGCGGCGAGCAGGGCGCGGAGATGGGGGAGCGTCTGCGCTGTCGTCGCCCGCCTGATCGCCGCGGTCGCCTTCGACGGTGAACGCCCTGTGGCCGCGGCGTCGAGGTGCTCGGGGTTGAGGGTGGGGTCGGCTTCGGCGAGGGCGACCAACCGCAGATCTGCCTCGAGCTCGACCGCCTGGGTCATGCGGATCAGTCGGGTGGCGAGCCGCAGGGCCTCGGTGACCACGTGGTGGTCGGCCGTGTCGAGGTCGAGCGCGGCGAGCGCCGTTGCGGTGGACACGAGATCCATGGGTCACCTCCTGAGGCGTGTGAGCGGGTCGGAACGATTCGGTTGCCGGTCGGAGCACTTCCGGCACCGAGCAAGTTATCCCGTGGATCGAACATGTGTTCGATCTTGTTCATGGTTGATCGTGATCGGCGAGGGTGCGTCGATCGGAAGAAAAGATGGCCTGACCTGGCCGAAACCGTGCTCGAAACGTCACACCCCTGTGATCGGCGGAGACCCGTCGGCCAGGACGAGTTGGGACCCGGCGGTCATGTGTCCCGCGTCGCTCACCGGCGCGGCCGTCGTCGACACACCATCGTCGACGCGTTGTCACGCCTCACCGTGGGCGTACGGAATTCACGACGGTTCGGCCTCGACCGGATGCCAGGCTCGGTCACATGGACGAGGTGAGGAGAGACCACGACGGCGAGCTGTGCGGGCACGTCGACCAGCGTGACGACGGGTGGTGCGCGCTCGCTGTGTTCGGCGCGGTGCTCGGCCACCACGACGATCGCGACGCTGCGGTGCAGCAACTCCTGACCGAGGGCCTGCCGTGTCTCGCCGAGCGGTGGACGCTGCGCGACGGCTCGACCGGCGATGAGCAGATCGTCTGCATCCAGGAGGCGAACCCCGCCTCGGTCACCCTCGCGCTCGACTCCTACTCGATGACCGGCGTGCCGACCCTCACCGTCACGCGGGACGAGCTCGACACCGGCCGCTGGCAGCTGCTGCGCTGATCGGTCTGCGACGCAGTGTCGGCTCGCCTCGGCTGCTGCATCCGCAGTAGCCGAGGAGCCTGCGCAGGGAGGATTCGGTCGGCGCTCGATCGGTTCACGATGGGTGCATGATCCACGTCGAACACCTGACCAAGACCTACGGGTCGACACGAGCGGTCGACGACCTCTCCTTCACCGTACGGCCGGGCATCGTCACCGGCTTCCTCGGGCCGAACGGCGCCGGCAAGTCCACCACCATGCGCATGATCCTCGGCCTCGACCGACCGACGTCGGGCCGGGCCACCGTGAACGGCAAGGTGCTGGCCGACCACCCGGCACCGCTCACCCAGATCGGCTCGCTGCTCGAGGCCAAGGCCATCCATCCGAAGCGCTCGGCCCGCAACCACCTGCGGGCGCTCGCA
>JBIKWW010000014.1:0-19152 GCA_044356125.1 Acidimicrobiia bacterium | reverse complement strand
GTGGAACATCAATCCCGAAAACAACATCGGGCGCCTGATGGCGATCCTGCCGGTGACCACCAGCGCCGACTACCTGGCCCTGCAGGAGCAGGTCCGGGCGATCACCGCGGTCTGACGGGTCGGACCGGGCCCGCCGTCGGGCCGTTCAGAGGCGGCGCTGGGCGTCTCGCAGCTCGCGGTACCCGATGCGTCGGGCCCCGGTGCGCTCCAGCCAGGCGGCCAGCATCGGGTCGGCGACGAGGGCCTGGTGGTGCTCCACCGTCCGGGCCCAGTTCCGGGAGGCCGCGCGCTGCTCCGGGGTGTCGAGCGCCGGGGACAGGCGCAGCTCGGTGACCCCCGGGGCGAGGGTCAGCAGGGCGGCCTCGAGCTCCTCGGCGGGGCGGTCGCCGATCTCGACGACGGCGTCGGGCATGAGGACGCCCTCGTCGGCGGCCAGGTTCCGGAACGGGAACCCGGCGTGCCGCTCGACCTCGCGCCCGGGGAGCCGCAGCGGCAGGCCGAACTCGAGGGCGAGGTCGAGCTCGATGTCGAACAGCTCGGGGCGCAGGTGCAGGGCATCGAGATGGGCGTCGAGGTGGGTGACGTCGAGGCCCCACTCGATGCCCCGTTCGATCTGGGCGCGGGCCTCGCGACGGACCTCGTCGGGGTCGGCGTGCTCCCAGAGGTCCTCGACGGCGGTGGGGAAGCCCCCGGCCCCGTCGACCAGGGACCCCGAGGGGGTGATCGGCCCCCAGCGGAAGCGGTCGTGCTCGGCGATCAGCGTGAGCGACACGCCGAGGTCCTCCCCGCGGTATCGGGCGGCGGCGTCGCGCGCCCAGGGGCCGGGGACGTGCAGGCGGCCGGTGGTGGCCAGGCCCCGGCGGAGGGCGTCGAAGCCGCCGACGGTGGCGGCGTGGGTGGTGCCGATGCCGTTGACCGAGATGACGACCAGCCGGGCGTCGTCGGGCTCGCCGAGCACGGAGGACAGGCTCACGCCGGGGAGGTTAGGCCCGATCCCGGTTCTCGCGGTTCCTGTCCCAGGCTGTCGGTACGGTGTCAGGCGATGGGACGGGAACGCTCGCAGCGGGCGGGGGTGGGGGCCGGGTCGGCCGGTGCGCCGGCCGGTGTGCTGGCCGGTGTGCTGGCCGGTGTGAAGGTCGTTGTGAAGGTCGGTGTGCTGGCCGGTGTGAAGGTCGTTGTGCTGGCCGGTGTGCTGGCGGGCTGCTCGTCGTCGCCTCCGGTGGTCATCGAGCGGGCCGGTCCGACGGTCACCGCCGCCGGGCCGGGCTCCGATCCGGGTTCCGGGCCGGGTTCCGCCGCCGGGCCGGGTTCCGTGCCGGGTTCCGGGCCGGGTTCGGAGGCTGGTCGGACGGGTCCGGCCGGCTGGGTGGGTCCCGGGGCGGTGGAGGCCAACGCCGTGGTGGACCGGGTGGTGGACGGTGACACGGTCCGGATCCGCCTGGGCGCCGACGGGTCGGGGGCGGAGGAGCCGGTGCGCCTCATCGGGATCGACACCCCGGAGACGAAACGGCCCGACACGCCGGTGCAGTGCTTCGGCCCGGAGGCGAGCCAGGCCCTGAACGACGCCCTGCCCGAGGGCACCCGGCTGCGTCTGGAGCTCGACGTGGAGGAGCGCGACCGCTACGGGCGCCTCCTCGCCTACGTCTACCGGGCCGACGACGGCCTGTTCCTCAACCTGGCGCTGGCCCGGGGCGGCTTCGCCGTGCTGCTGACCTATCCCCCCAACGTGGCCCACACCGACGAGTTCGTCGCCGCCGTGGCCGCCGCCCGGGACGAGGGTCTGGGCCTGTGGTCGGCATGCGTGGCCCGGTAGCGGCTCCCCGGCGGCGGGTGGGGTCCTCCCGGGAACTGTCGGCGCGTCCCGGTACCCTCTGAGCCGTGGCCCTCCCCCTCCCGACGTCGCTGTCACCCTCGAAGGTGTCGTCGTTCAAGGACTGCGCCCTCGCCTTCCGCTTCTCCGCCATCGACCGGATCCCGGAGCCGCCCACGATCTGGGCGGCCAAGGGCACCCTCGTGCACCGGGCGCTGGAGCTGCTCTACGCCGAGGCGCCCGAGGACCGCACGCTGGAGACGGCCCTCGCCCATCTGCAGGCGGCCACGCCCGAGGTGCTCACCAACCGTGAGTACGCCGAGCTGCGCTTCGCCGACGCCGCCGAGGAAGCGGCGTTCCTGGCCGACGCCGAACGTCTCGTGCGCAACGCGTTCGTGATCGAGGACCCGTCCCGCATCCGGCCGATCGGGCGCGAGCTGAAGATGGAGGTCACGGTCGGCACCCTGACCCTGCGCGGCATCATCGACCGCCTGGAGGTCGACGACGACGGCCGCCTGATCGTCACCGACTACAAGACCGGCAAGGTCCCGGGGCAGGCGCAGGAGCAGTCCCGCCTCGGCGGCGTCCACTTCTACGCCTTCCTCTGCGAGCAGGTGCTCGGGCGTCGGCCCGACGCCGTCCAGCTCATCTACCTCACCGAGCCGGTGAGCATCATCACGTCGCCGACGGCCCAGTCCGTCCGGGGCCTGCAGATCCGCACGAGCGCGATCTGGACGGCCGTCGAGAAGGCCTGCGACCGGGAGGACTTCCGCCCGAAGCCCTCGCGGCTGTGCTCGTGGTGCGCCTACCAGGCCTGGTGCCCGGCGTTCGGGGGCGATCCGGCGCAGGCACCCAGCCGTCTGGCCGAGCTCCGGGAGCAGCGGGCCCTGCGCAGTGGGGGCTCGGGGGCTGACCGGCAGGCTGATCGGCAGGCTGATCGGCAGGCTGATGAGGAGCTCATCGCCGCCGCCCGCGCCGAACTGGACCGACTGGACCGACTGGACCGACTGGACGGGCTGAACCGACTGGACGGGCTGAACCGACTGGACGGGCTGAACCGACTGGCGGGGCCCGTGGAGGTCGCGTGAGCTGGCGGGAACGGCTCGCCCGGCTCCCCGAGCGCTTCGACGGCTTCGACGCCCGGGTGGACCGGCTGTGGGACCGCGGCCGGGGTCACCCCGTCGTGGACCGCGTCATGTACACGGCCTCGGAGATGGGCGACTTCGGCGTCGTCTGGATGGGGGTCGGCGCCGTCGCCGCCCTGTCGGGGCGGCCCGAGCACGGGCGCGCCCTCGTCCGCCTGGCCGGTGCGCTGGCGGTGGAGTCCCTGATCGTCAACCAGGGGATCAAGCGGCTCTTCCGCCGCGAGCGCCCGTCCTGGGAGGACCGCCCCCACGATCTGCGCACCCCCAGCACCAGCTCGTTCCCGAGCGGGCACGCAACCTCGGCCATGACGGCCCTCGTGCTGCTGTCGGAGACGACCGGCCCGGCCACCCCGGTCATCGCCGCCGCCGGTGTGGTCGTGGCGTCGAGCCGGGTCCACGTGCGCATCCACCACGCCTCCGACGTTGCCGGTGGCCTCGTCGTGGGTGCCGTGCTGGGTCTGGCGATCCGGCGCCTGTTCCCGGTGTCCTGACGCGCACGAGCCCCGCCGCAGGGCGGGGCTCGGTTCGGAGGCCGGATCGGGGTGGGGTCTAGTTGTGCGAGGAGTCGGCCAGGATCGACCGCACGTCGAGCAGCAGGTCGGTGATCTCCGAGCTCGACACGAGCTCGCGGCGTACGAGCGTGCCGAGGCTCTTGTCGATCACGGCCAGGGCCTCGGCGATGACGTCACGGGCGGGGCCCTCGACGACGGTCCCCGGGTGGGCGGTTTCGGCGATCAACGTTTCCATTGCTGTCACAACCTACTCCGGGCCCGTGGGCATTCCGGGAGGAATGTGTTGCGCTGATGTGAACCTTGTCCACCCGGCCGGGCGGGTTGGCTCACCCCGGTCGCGGCAGCCCAGGATGGGGTCATGGAACTCGCCGGCAAGGTCACCGTCGTCACGGGCGCAGCGAGCGGCATCGGCCGCGCCGGTGCGGTCCGCTTCGCCCAGGAGGGCGCCAAGGTCGCCATCGCCGACCGTGACCGGGCCGGTCTGGCCGAGACCCTCCGGCTGATCACCGCTGCCGGCGGGACGGCCATGGCCGTCCCGACCGACGTCGCCGCCGAGGCCCAGATCAACGCCCTGATCGCCCGCGCCGAGCGGGAGCTGGGGCCCGTCGACCTGTTCTGGAGCAACGCCGGCATCGGCACGGGAGGCGGGGTCGAGGTCGTCGATGCGGAGTGGCAGCGCATCTGGGAGATCAACCTGATGGCCCACGTCTACGCCGCCCGGATCCTCGTCCCCCGCATGATCCAGCGCGGTGGCGGGTACCTGCTGTCGACGGCGTCGGCGGCCGGGCTGCTCTCGAACATCGGGACGGCCCCCTACACGGTCACCAAGCACGCCGCCGTCGCCTTGGCCGAGTGGCTGGCGATCACCCACGGCGACCAGGGGATCAAGGTCAGCTGCCTGTGCCCCCAGGGCGTCGACACGCCGATGGTGCGCGGCGGCCTCGCCGAGGCCGCCGACGGGCAGCCCTCGGCGGTCAGCTCCGTGCTCGCCTCCGGGGACCTCCTCCCGCCCGAGACCGTCGCCGCCGTCGTGGTCGAGGGCATCCGGGCGGAACGCTTCCTCATCCTCCCGCACCCCGAGGTCCTGACCTACTGGCAGCGCAAGACCGCCGACGTGGACCGCTGGCTCGGGGGCATGCGGCGCCTGCAGGCGAGGGCGGCCGGGACCGGGGCGGGCTGACGGCTAGCGGCGCAACTCGTAGAGCACCAGGGCGGCCGTCGTCGCCACGTTGAGCGAGTCGACCCCCGGGGCCATCGGGATCCGCACGCGGACGTCGGCCGCCGCCAGCCCGGCGGTGCTCAGCCCGGCGTGCTCGCTGCCGAGCAGCACCACCACGGGCTGATCCGCACCGAGACCCAGCCGCCACAGCTCGACGGCAGGAGCGGCTGGCGTCGTCGCCACGATCCGCCAACCATCAGCGCGCAGATGATCGAGGATCCGCGGCCACTCGCCCTCACCAACCCGTGTCCAGGGCACGTGCAGCGACCATCCCATCGATGAGCGCACCGCCTTGCGGTAGAGGGGATCGCCGGCGTGCGGCGACAGCAGCACGGCATCGGCGCCGAAGCCGGCAACGTGGCGGAACACGGACCCGACGTTGTCCGGATCCACGACGTCTTCCAGGGCCAGGACGACACGGGCCCCCTCGAGCACCGACGCCACCGGCGGGAGCGGCCCCCGTTCGGCCAGCGCCAGGGCACCCCGGTGCAGGGGGAACCCGACCAGCGCGTCGAGCACCGGCTGCTCGGCGACGAAGACCGGCACCCCGGAGGGAAGGTCTGCGCGCAGACGATCCCGGCGCTGAGGCGTGAGCAGCAGCGACGTCACCGCATGGCGGGACCCGAGCAGTCGCCGGATCACGAGCTCGCTCTCGGCGATGAACGACCCGACCCGTCGCCGGGCGGCGTCCTTCAGGTCGCGGTAGTCAGCGACACGGGGATCGCCGGGATCGGTGACGACGACCGGCTCGGGCCCGCTCACCGGGGCGCGAGCTGGCGGACCGCCTCCCGGACGTCGATCCCGAAGTTCATGATCGCCAGGGCCGGTGTGGTGACCCCGTTGTCGACGTAGCGCTGGATGTGGGCCCGGCACTGCTCGGGGCTGCCGTGAACGATCAGGCGGTCCACCACCGCATCGGGGATGGCGGCGAGCGCCGCCTTCCGGTCACCGGCCTTCCAGGCCGCCCACATTCCCTCCAGCTCGGGCCCGTTGCCGAGCCACTCGTGGAACTGGGCGTAGACGGGAACGTTCAGGTAGGCGGCGACGGCGAACCGGCCGGCCTGCCGCACGCGGTCGGCGTCTTCGGACGGGCAGACGAAGATGCGGGCGACGATCTCCTTGCCGGGGCCGCCGGTGGCCACCTCGGGCACGACCTTGGCGACGTCGTCGGCGCTCAGCCAGTTGATGATCGCTCCGTCGGACTCCCGGCCGGCCAGCCGCAGCATCCCCGGGCGCAGGGCGGCGATCAGGATCCGGGGCGTCACCTCGGGGACCCGGCCCAGCTTGAAGCCTTTGACCCGGAAGGGCCCGTCCGTCACGTCGACCTTCTCGCCGGCCAGCGCCCGCTTGAGGAAGCGGACGGTCTCGCGCACCCGGACGTAGGGCTCGTCGAAGGGGATGCCGTTCCACTGCTCGACGATGACGTTCGACGACGTGCCGATGCCGAAGGCGAAGCGCCCGGGGGCCGCTTCGGCCATGGCGGCCACGTGCTGGGCGAGCAGGGCCGGGCCGCGGGTGTAGGCGGGGACGATGGCGCAGCCGAGCCGCAGCGACGGGGCCCAGGCGGCGGCGAGGGCCAGGGGCGTGAAGGCGTCGGTCCCGTTCGCCTCGCTCGACCAGACGTCGGTGTACCCGAGCTCGACCAGCTCCTCGAACCAGGCCCGGTGCTCGTGGAGCGGGACTCCGTCGAATGGGATCGTCATGCCCCAGCGGGCGGGTTCGGCCATGTCGGCACGGTAGATCCCGGCGCGCCCGGCGGGCGAACTCCGGCCGGGATCAGGCGGGTCGGGATCAGGCGGGTCGGGATCAGGCGGGTCGGGATCAGGCGGCGGCAGCTTCGGGCGAGTCGGTGCCGGCCGGCGGGGTGGCGGCCCGCAGCACGGCGCGGGCGGCGGCGATGCCCTCGAGGCCCAGCGACCGCGTGCGCTCGTCGAGCCGGTGGCGAGGCGAGCCCGTCGGAGTGCTCCCCGGCGTGTTCTTCGTGCGACCCGCCGACAGCTGCTGGCCCGGGATGAGGAGGAGCTGGGAATCACGCATGGGATGAGTATGCGGATGGCCTCTGACAGAAAACGGGGGAGGGGTCAGGAGCTCCGGCCACGGAACCCGGTGGCCTCGGGGAACACCTGGGTGGCCAGCTGCTCCAGGACGGCGTCGGAGGGGGCGGGGGCCAGCTCGCCGTAGAAGCGGTAGCGGGGGGCGGCCCACCAGGCGAAGGCCTCGGCGAAGTCGCCGGCACCGGTGCGCAGATCCCGGCACGAGTCGCACGCCCACCACGAGGTCGACGCCGGGAGACCGCGCAGGGCGAGGTAGGTGGCTCGGCGCCGGTCGTCGAGCAGGGTGACGTCCAGGGCGTGGCCGAGCTCATGGGCGATGTCGCGGGCGATGGCGGGCACCGGCCGGTCCGGGCGGACGAAGACCTCGATGCGGCGGTCGACCCGGTAGGTCATGGCCAGGTAGCCCCGCCGGGCGGGCCGGAACTCGATGCGCCACCCCGGAAGCAGCTCCTCCCAGCGCAGATCGACCATCGAGAGGGCCCGTAGCCCGATCCGCTCCTCGGAGGTCAGGGGCTCGGTCGGGCGCTGGGCCTGCACCCCGCCGGCCAGACGGACGTTGGTCCGGGGGGCGGCTTCGGCCGCCGGACCCCCGCCGAGGACACCTGCGCCCATCGACAGCGCCCCGACCAGGAACCCGGCCAGGAGCAGCCCGGTGCCGCCCACCAGAGCCCACCGCTGCACCCGCCACCACATGTGAACGACGATACGCGCTCTGTGTGGTCACTTCAAGTGTGAAGACACGCTCAGTGGTCGTTCGCTTCGCCGGTCCCGTTCGGTCCCGGGGCCACCGGTGGCGTACCGTCGGTTCATGGCACGCACCCACAGCCCCACCGACGTCGTCATCGTCGAGGCCGCCCGCTCCGCCATCGGCAAGCGGGCCGGCGGACTCTCCGGCATGCATCCCGCCGAGCTCCTCGGGGCCATCCAGAAGGCCACGGTCGAACGCTGCGGGATCGACCCGGCCGAGGTCGGTCAGGTCATCGGCGGCAACGTCACCCAGGTCGGCGAGCAGACGTTCAACATCGCCCGCACGGCCTGGCTCACCGCCGGGCTGCCCATGACCGTCGCCGCCACCACCGTCGACAGCCAGTGCGGGTCGTCCCAGCAGGCCACCAGCCTGGCCGCCGGGCTCATCGCCGGCGGGGCCGCCGACGTCGTGCTCGCCTGCGGTGTCGAGTCGATGAGCCGCATCCCGCTGGGCCAGAGCGTCAAGGCCGGCCCGGGGCGGCCCATCACCCGGAAGTTCCTGGAGCGCTACGAGGCCACCAGCCAGTTCGAGGCGGCCGAGCGCATCGCCGACAAGTGGGGCATCTCCCGGGCCGACGCCGACGCCTTCGGGCTCGAGAGCCAGCGCCGGGCCATCCAGGCCTGGGCCGAGGGGCGCTTCGAGCGCGAGGTCGTGCCGGTGACGGCTCCGGTCGTGGACGCCGAGGGCAAGCCCACCGGTGAGACCCGCCTCGTCGCCCGCGACGAGGGCCTCCGGGAGACGACGCTGGAGAAGCTCGGTCAGCTCAAGCCCGTCGCCCGCGAGAACGGCGTCCACACGGCGGGAACGTCGTCGCAGATCTCCGACGGCGCCGCCGCCGTGCTGCTCATGTCCCGGGCCAAGGCCCAGTCCCTGGGCCTGCGCCCCCGGGCCCGCATCGCCGCCCACTGCCTCGTCGGTGTCGATCCCGTCCTCATGCTGACCGGGCCCATCGACGCCACGCACATGGTGCTGCAGAAGGCGGGCATGACCCTCGCCGACATCGACATCACCGAGATCAACGAGGCGTTCGCATCGGTGGTGCTGGCCTGGGAGCGGGAGCTGCACCCCGACATGGCCACGGTCAACGTCAACGGCGGGGCCATCGCCATCGGTCACCCCGTCGGATGCTCGGGAGCCCGCCTGATCACCACCGCCCTGCACGAACTGGAGCGGATCGACGCCACCAACGCCCTCATCACCATGTGCTGCGGAGGCGGGCTCGGCACGGGCATGGTCATCGAGCGGGAGTGACCCTGCCCGTCGGGCTCAGCCCTCGGCGACGAGGAAGGGCTGCACCTCGGCGGGGTCCCGGCCGTCTCGGGCCAGCCCGGCCACGATCCGCTCGTCGATGAGACGGTGGATGTGGCGCATGCGGCCCTCCTGGTACCGGGAGAACGACACCGTCCGCTTGGCCGTCGACTTGAGACCGGCCTGGACCTTGGGCAGGTTCTCCATGTCCTGCTCGAAGACGTCGGCCAGGCCGCCCATGCCCGGGGCCTCCTTCCAGGACTGGTCGAGCCGCAGCACCGTGCACGCCGCCCGCGGCGGCCGGGGGCTGCCCGCGGGGACGGGCTGCATGCGGATGACGTCCATGAAGCACGTGTCGGGCGTCGACCCCGGCCGCCAGCGGTAGACGAGCGACTGGCCCACCCCCGCCCACGGGGCGAACGCCGGGAACAGGTGGTAGAGGACGGCGTCGAGCATCTCGGCGTCGGAGGTGGCGGCCAGATCGACCCCGTAGAGCGGGCCGAGCAGGCCGCGCAGGAACTCGGCCAGCAGCGGACGGGCCGCCTCGCCGTCGGGCACGGCGACCGACATGTCGGAGGTGACCCCCCGGCGCCCGGAATAGAAGCGCACGTAGGCGTCCGACACCTTCTGCTCGCTCAGGGCGCCCATGTGCGGCGACCCGACCCCGAAGGCGTTGAAGAACCTCGTCGTGTACGGAGCGTCCGACCACACGGAGTACTCGCTGCACTCGTCGGCGCAGAACTCCACGATCTGGGGGTGGGTGGCGATCACGTGGTACGCCTCGGCGAAGGCCTCCATCACCACCTTCCAGTTCGCCGGCACCTCCTTCACGGCGTGGAAGGCGATGTAGCGGTCCTCGAGGGGGAAGTCGCGGAAGTGCTCGATGAGCTTGCCGGCGTAGACCTCGAAGGGCTCGGGGTCCTCGGCCAGGTTCACGAACACGAAGCCACCCCATTCGGCCACCGCCGCCTCCGGCAGGCACGTCGGCGCCTCACCGTTGGTGATCTGGGGGAAGTCCCACCCGGAGGGGATGTGCTCGAGCTGCCCGTCGATGTCCCACGTCCAGCCGTGGAAGGGGCAGCGCAGCGACCCGACCCGCCCGTCGTCCACCCGCAGCTTGGTGCCGCGGTGCAGGCAGGCGTTGTGCAGCGCCTTGATGCCGCCCGAGCGGGTGCGCATGACGATCAGGGACTCGTCGGCGACGTCGTAGACGACGTGGCTGCCCGGGCTGGGCAGGTCGTCGACGTGGCAGGCCATCTGCCAGGTCGTGCGCCACAGGTAGTCGCGCTCGAGCTCGGCGAAGGCCGGGGACGTGTAGCGGGACTTGGCGATCTCCGCCAGACCGCAGTCGACGGTGGCGTGGTCGAGGAACGCCGGGGGCACCCGCCTCGTGTCGGCGGCGAGCAGCGACTGGACGCTCGGGCCGGGTGAGAAGGCCAGCGACGGTGCGGGGTCGGCGAGATCGGTCACCGCACCATCATGGCGGGGTCGGGGCGTTGTGACCACCACCTCCAGGGGCCCGCTCCAGGGGCCGGTCCGGGGGCCGGTTCGGGGGCCGGTTCAGCCGTGCGTGTGCGCCTCGGGCGGCGGGGTGGAGCCGGGCTCGCGCAGCTCGGCCACCGCCGCCCACAGATCGGTCGCCGACACCGGACCCACGAACGACGCCCGCACCACGCCCTCGGCGTCGGCCACCACACAGGTCGGAACGGCGTCGATGCGGTAGCGCCGGTGCGCCTCGGGGTGCTCCTGGTAGGAACGCACCGCCACCGTGACGGCGTCCGAGGCGAGCAGCTCCACCTTGTGGCGCATGCCCTCGCACGTCTGACAGGTCTGCGAGGTGAACAGCACAACCGTCCAGGGCGTCGCCGGGGATCCGACGTCGGCCAGATCGAGCTGCTGGGGGACGGTCCAGGTCGTCTGGGTGGGCGGCTCCGGTGCCCGGCGGCGCAGCAGCGTGGCGGCCAGGACGGCCACGGCGGCGACGACGACGAGCAGGACCGCGGCTCCGGCCATCAGCGCAGCACGTCGGCGATCACGTCGGCCATGTCGTCGACCCGCTCCAGCAGCCCGAAGTGGGTGCGGCCGGGGAACCGCATCAGCTCGCCCTGCGGCGCGAGCTGGGCCTGCTGGGGCACGAAGGTGGCGAACCCGTCGTTGGTGAGCTCGGCCACGGCGAACACGGTCGGGACGTCGAGCCCGGGCAGCCGGTCGAAGAAGGGGGTGTTGGAGCCCTCGAAGAGCCGGGCCTCGTGCTCGGGCAGGCAGCGCAGGGTGATCCCGCCCTCGGGGTCGTCCACGAAGCCCCAGTCGATGTAGGCGCGCAGGCAGTCGTCGTCGATGGACCCGAACGGGGGCTTGCTGCGGTAGTTGTCGTAGGCCTCCTGGGCCGAGGCGAACCGGGCCCGGCGGCGGCGGGCGGCGGCGGCCATCATGTTGTCGCCCTCCACCGAGCCGCGGTACGGGAAGATCACCGGCTCGAAGCCGAAGATGCGGGCGAAGGTCCCGGGGCGTTCGACGGCCGCGCTGATCACCGCGAACCCGCCCTGGGAGTGGCCGATCCCCCGGACGTCGCCCCGACCGGACCAGCCGAGGGCGTCGAGCGCGGCGGTGACGTCGGCGGTGACGCCCTCCCACCGGAAGTCGCCGTCGGCGGGGCTCCCGGCCGAGCCCTGGCCGCGGACGTCGATGCCCACGCAGTGGAAGCGGTCACGGAGCCGGGCCACGAGCGGCAGGTGGACGTGGGCGTGCAGACCCGTTGCGTGACAGATCAGGAGCGGAGGACCGTCACCACCGAAGTCGTACACCGGGATGGCGACCCGGCCGGCCGACTCGATCCAGGTGACGGTCTCGTCGAGGACCATCTCGGGACGGCTCAGGCGCTCGGGCACGGTGTGCCATCGTACGGGCGGTGGAGGATCCCGATGGCATCGACGAGCCCGCGCCGGACCAGTCGGCCGAGCTGATCGCCGCGAACGGCGCGTTCTACGACGCGTTCGAGCGCCGTGACATCGACGCCATGTCCGACGTGTGGCACCACGACGACCGGGTGGTCTGCACCCACCCGGGCTGGAGCACGCTGGTCGGCTGGGCCAAGGTCGGCGGCTCGTGGGCGGTGCTGCTGGCCAACCAGCAGCGGCTCCAGTTCATCGTGACCAACCAGCGCGGCACCGTGCGCGGCGATGTCGGCTGGGTGACCTGCGAGGAGAACATCCTCGACGGCCCCGGCGGCTCGACGGTCGCCGCGCTCAACATCTTCGAGCGCATCGGCGGGACCTGGAAGATGGTCGCCCACCACGGCTCGCCCGTGCACGCCTTCGGCGGCTGAGCCCGCCCTGCTGCGGTTCGGCCCGAGCCCGGACCTGCTCCTGCGGCAGCGCACCGACGGCTCTGGCGGGACGACCGAGTGGGGGCCCTTCAGGCCGAGGTGAACGGTGACCGGTCGACCCAGGCCGGCCACGAGTTCGGGAAGGGGCGGTCCCACACGCCGAGTCCGCTGCGCTCCGGCTCGTCGAAACGGGCGAACCACTGCTGCATGGCCCCCGTCAGCTCGGCCACGAGGCCGGCGTGGGCCGGGTCGCACGAGAGATCGAGTCGCTCCCGGGGGTCGACCAGCAGGTCGTAGAGCTCCGTCCGACCGGTGCGGGCCCGGTGGATGAGCTTGTGGCGAGCGGTCCTCATCATCCGGGCGTCGCCGTACTCGCAGAAGAGGTCGTCGTTCCAATCGGGCATCGACCCTCCCTCGATGAGGCGCCGGTAGGAACGGCCGGGGAGGTTCGCCCGATCCCGAAGCTCGTCGGGCACTGCGATGCCCGCCCAGTCGAGCAGGGTCTGGAAGGTGTCGAGGTGCGTCACGGTCTCGCTGCGCCGTGTGCCGGACATCAAGCTGTTGCCGGCGTGGCTGAGCACCAGCGGGATGCGGATCGACTCCTCGAAGAAGTTCAGCGGCCGCGTGCCGTTGCCCTTGCCCCAGACGCCGTGCTGGCCGAGGTTCAGCCCGTGGTCCGAGGTGTAGACGACGAGCGTGTCGTCGAGGAGATCCTGGTCCGCCAGTTCGTCGAGGATGCGACCCAGTTGCTCGTCGAGCAGTGTCACGGCGGCGTAGTACTGCGCCAGTGCCTCACGAGGGTTGCGGCGCGTCGGCAGCAGCGACTCGTCGCTCATCCCGCCGAACCGGGTGACGGTGTCGGTCGGGATGTCGGCGAAGGAGCAGCGGCGGTACCGCTCGACGAGTCGCTCCGGGTTGGCCGTCCACGGCGAGTGCGTCCCGATGAACCCGACGTAGAGGAAGAACGGGCGGTCGTCGCGGTGGTGGAGGAAGTCGATGGCGTGGTCGACGATCCGGTGGGCACCGTCCTCGGCCCGCCGACGGGGAGCCGGACCCCACGGACCGTGGTAGCCGCGGACGAGCGACGCATCGATCAGCTGCCCGCCCTTGAACAGGCGGAAGGCCTCGGCCATGGCGCGGGTGAGGTCGTGCTGGGCCCAGTAGTCGAATCCTCGGGCGGGGCGACCCGATCCCCCGAGATGCCACTTGCCGGCAAGGCCGGTCAGCCACCCCGAACCCGAGAACAGCTCCGCGAGGTTCGTTTCCCCGTCGATCCAGTTGCGGTCGGACACGGAGTCGCCGAGGTAGTCGTGCACGCCGTGCTGGGACGGGAGGCGGCCCGTCCAGAAGGAGGCCCGGGCGGGGGAGCAGACGGGAGTCGGGCAGAACGCCTGCTCCATCAGCACGCCGGTCCGTGCGAGGTGGTCGATCGACGGGGTCGACACCTCGGAGTTCCCGTAGCACCCGTTCGCCCACTGGGCATGGTCGTCGGTCAGGACGACGACGATGTTGCGCGGCATTGGTGCATCAACCCTTCGATCACTTGGGACCCTGGTCATCGGCGAGGTCGAAGCGGACGGACCGGATCCGCCCGGTGAACGGGAACGGAGGAGCGAACGAGGGCGACACCGGCCCGTGGAGGTTCGCACCGATGTCGAGTCCGTTCATGGCGATGAAGCGCAAGGTGCTGGTCAGCGTGGAGGTGGCCATCACCTGACCGTCGACCAGAAGGTCCAGCTCGCCGCGCAGGTGGCCGGTGCGGCGGAAACGGACGCCGACGATCGTGTTGCCGACCGGCAACGGTTGCGGCGTGCGCGTGACGGTCCGTTCCCGGACCATGTTGTAGTCGTGCACGAGGTGCCCGTCGATGACCGCGAGGTGGTACCCGCTCCAGTAGCTCGCATGGGCGACGAGCACGCCGTCGTCGTCGGCCCCCCGCTCCATCTCGACCGTGATGGTGTAGCTGCGGTCCACAATGTCGGGGCAGGCCTTCGGGTGGACGTGCGTCATGCCTGCCCGGTAGGTGAAGGTGCGGCGGGAGAAGGGCGACGTCGGAGGTGCCGGCTGCTGGAAGAGGCGGACGGACCGCTCGTCGAGCGGGAGCACGTCGTAGCGGCCCGCCTCCACGTGCCAGAGCCGGATGAGTTCGTCGAGGCGGCCGGGCTCGGCAGCGGCCAGGTCGTGCGCCTCGGAGAAGTCGGTGTCCAGGTGGTAGAGCTCCCAGGGCTCGTCCTCGTAGTGCTGTCCCTCGACGTGGCGGCTCACCGCCTTCCAGCCGTCGGCGATGATCGCCCGGTTGCCGAACATCTCGAAGTGCTGCACGCGATGCCGCGACGGCGCGTGCTCGTCGGCGAAGGTGTAGGCGAGGCTCACGCCGTGCAGGGGCATCTGCGCGACGCCGTCGACGGCTCCCGGCAGATCCACCCCGGCGAGATCGAGCAGCGTCGGCGTGAGGTCGATCACGTGGTGGAACTGCCGGCGCACCGATCCGGTGTCGGTGATTCGTGCCGGCCAGCGCACGATCAGGGGGTCACGGATCCCGCCGCCGTGGGTGTGGTACTTGTACCAGCGGCACGGGGTGTTGCCGGCCTGTGCCCAGCCCTTCGGGTAGTGGTTGTCGCCGTCGGGTCCGCCGATCGTGTCGATGTGGGCCAGGTTGAACTCATCGCTCTCGGGCAGGCCGTTGAAGAAGCGGATGCGGCTGACCGCGCCATAGGGGCCGCCCTCCATGGCCGCACCGTTGTCGCTCAGCAGCATCACGATCGTGTCCTCGGCGAGGCCGAGTTCGTCGAGTGTCCCGAGGAGTCGCCCGATCTGGTCGTCGGTGTGGGTGAGGAAAGCTGCGTAGGCCTCCTGGAGGCGGGCCGCCACCCGGCGCTGGGCGTCGGTCATGTCGGCCCACCTGGGCAGTGACGGGTCTCCGGGTGCCAGCTCCGTACCCGGCGGGATGATGCCCATCTCAAGTTGGCGCCGGTAGCGCTGCTCTCGGATGACTTCCCAGCCCGCGTCGTAGCGGCCCCGGTAACGGGCCAGGTATTCCGCTGGAGCCTGGTGCGGCGCATGGGTGGCGCCGAGCGCGAGGTAGCAGAGGAACGGCTTGTCCGGGTCGTTGGCGACCCGGTCCGTGATCATCGTGATGGCGTGGTCGACCAGGTCCGTCGTGAGGTGGTAGCCCGCGGCGGGTGTCGAGGGCGGCGGGATCCTGTGGTTGTCGAGGGTGAGCTCCGGGTAGAAGTGATCCGCCGCCCCCTCCATGAACCCGTAGAAGCGTTCGAAGCCCTTCTGGAGCGGCCAGTGGTCGTAGGGGCCCGCCGGCCCCGTCTCCGCCATCGGTGCGAGGTGCCACTTGCCGACGGCGAACGTGGCGTATCCCCGGGGCCTGAGCACCTGGGCGATGGTGGCCGCTTCGGGCCGCACGTGCCCCCGTCCGCTGGGCACGCCGGAATCGACGTTCGCCAGGTTGCGCATTCCGACGGAGTGGTGGTTGCGGCCGGTGAGCAGCGACGCACGGGTGGGCGAGCACAGGGTCGTCGTGTGGAAGTTGGTGAACCGGAGCCCCTGGGCCGCCAGCCGATCGATGTTGGGCGTCTCGATCTCGGATCCGTAGCAGCCGAGTTCGGCGAAACCCGTGTCGTCGAACAGGATGATCACCATGTTCGGCGCACCTGACGGCGGGCGCACCGGCGCGTCCCATGCGGTCGGCGCCTGGTCGTGGGTCCACGCGTGCCGCTGAGAGGCCGGCAGGGTCGCAGTGGTCGGAGAGGTCATCGTCGTGATTGCTCCTTCAGTAGTCACCCACGCGGCGGAGGTACCGGCCGAGGAGCGCAAGGCTCACGAGGCGCCAGAGGCGGTCGGCCGTGAACCCGAGCACGCCGAAGCACAGGACGCCGACGAAGATCTGGTCGGTCCGGAAGAACGTCCGTGCGTTCCACACGAGGAAGCCGATGCCGCTCTGCGTCGCCAGGGCTTCGGCGGCCATGATCACGAGGAACGCGTTCGCCAGGGCGAGTCGCATCCCGGTCACGATCGACGGGACGCTCGACGGGATCACGACGTCGCGAAGTACCTGCGCCCGGCTGGCGCCGAAGCAGCGGGCGGCGTCGATCTTGTCGGTCGGCACGGACGAGGCTCCGGATGCGGTGGTCACCACGACCACGAACGCGGAGGCGTAGGCGATGAGGTTCGTCTTCGAGGACTCCCCGATGCCGAACCAGAGCAGGAAGAGCGAGACGAGCGCCAGCGCGGGGACGAACCGGAAGAAGTGGATGAACGGGTCGATCACCGCCCGCAGCGACTTCGATGCGCCGGCGAGGACCCCGAGCGGGATCGCCAGCGCGCATCCGATCACCCATCCGATCATCACACGCCGGACGCTGGTTCCCACGGCGTCCCAGAGCTCGCCGCTCGACGCCAGCTCCCACGTCGCATCCCACACGGCGGCCGGAGTGGGCAGCAGGACGGGGTCGGCGTTCCGTGACCCCAGATGCCACAGACCGACGGCCCCCAGCGCCGTCGCCAGCGAAATCGCCGTGAATACCGTGGGACGGAACCGGATGAACCGGGCCGTCCCCCCGCGCCCGGTCGCTCGGGTCACACGATCCCCAGATCCCACAGCTTCCGCACCTCCTCCGAGATCGAGCGCTCTACCGCTCTCATCTTGTCAAGCAGCAGCGGATCGAACTCGTCGCGTGGGTAGGGAAGGTCGATCTCGAACACGTCCTTGATGCGCGATGACGGTCCTGTGCTCATGACGGCGACCCGTTGACCCAGCATCACCGCCTCGCGCACGTCGTGGGTGATGTAGAGGATCGTCCGGCGCTGTTCGGTCCAGATCCTCACGAGCTCGGCCTGGAGGAACCGGCGGCTCTGTGCGTCGAGCGCGGCGAACGGCTCGTCCATCAGGATCATGGTCGGTTCGACGGCGAGCACCCGGGCGATCTGGACACGCTGCTTCATGCCGCCCGAGAGCTGATCGGGGTACTTGTGGGCGGCGGCCGTGAGCCCTACCTGCTCCAGGGCCGACGCGGCCCTGGAGCGGCGTTGGCTGCGCGGCACTCCGGCGAACTTCAGTGCCTGGGCGACGTTGTCGGCCGCCGTGAGCCAGTCCATCAACGGCGAGTCGACGGACTGGAAGACGACGGCGCGGTCCGGACCCGGGGCGGTGATCTCCCGGCCGAGAAGCCGTACGGTGCCGTCACTGGGCCGGTGCGTGCCGGCCACCAACTTCAGCAGGGTCGACTTGCCGCAGCCGCTCGGACCGACGAGCACGAAGAACTCGCCTTCGTTGATCTCCAGGTCGAGGTCGTGAAGGACCCAGTCGTCCCGACCGAAGCGGATGGCGACGCGGTCGAACCGTACGAACGCTGCAGGCACGGCGTCAGAACCCGACGCGTCCGGGAATCACTTCGCGGAGCGGGTCGAGGACGAACGACTTGGTGACGTCGGTCCCCGTCGGGATGCGACCCAGGCCGAGCAGGTACTTCTGGATTCCGAGCAGCACGTCGCGCTGCACCGGTGAGAAGGCGACCGCCGCTCGGCTGTTTCGGATCGACGGCAGCAGTGCAGCGGCGTCACCCTTCACGGCTTTGGCGGTGATGTCAGCGGCATCCTGGGGGTTCGCGGCGATGGCCTTCGTCGCCTTGTCGAAGGCGAGGAGGACGTTCTTGACGACCTGCGGCTTCTCCCGGGCGAGCTTGGACGTGGTCAGGAGGTAGATGCCCTGCGTGGTGAGGACCTCGGAGTCGTCCCCGATGACCTTCAGGTTGGCGTCCTTCTCGATCTCGTTGAGGGCGGCGCCGAAGAGGAAGGAACCCTGGATCTGGTTGGTCTTCAGCGCCGCGAGGAGCTCGAAGGCACTGGGCAGGGGCACGAGTTCGACGTTCCCGGACAGCGAGTTGAGCTCGAGCCACCGCTGCGTCACGTAATCCTGGGCCGTGCCGGCGATGACCCCCATCTTCCTGTTGAAGAGGCCTCGGGACCCGCTGACCTCCTGGCGGAGGGTCAGGCGATGGAACCCAGGCAGCGGTGAGGCAACCGTCCCGACGATGGCCAGGTTGGGCGAGGTCGAGCTGACCACGGCGAAGTCGAGCCCGAACGCGAAGTCCACCTGGCCCGATGACAGCGCACGGATGCCGTCGAGGCCCGTCTGGAACGTCGCCGTCTTGACATCGAGGTTCTGATCCTTGAAGTGGCCCTTGTCGAGGCCGACGAAGACAGGGGCGCCGAGCGTGAAGCCGTCGACGGCGATGGTCAGCTTCTCAGCGGGCGCGGGCTTCGCCGTCGTGGTCGTAGCGGCGATCGTGGTCGTCGGGCGGGCCTTGGTCGTGCGGGTGGTCTTCTTGGTGGTGACGACGGCCGATGCGGGAGCAGCAACGGCGAAGGCGAGTGCCACGGCGATGGCCGAGGCGACCCGGCGCCTGATGGGCGTGGGTGAGGTCATGTCCGGGGTCCTTTCGGGTGGGGCGGTCGGGATGGGCGGGTGGTGGAGAGAACGGTGGTGCCAGCGGTGACACGCAGCTCGACGCGGCCGGGGACGTAGCGGACCATCGTCCGGGTCAGGGCCACGCCCTTGGCGTCGTGGGGGAGACGGTGCGACCTGATGAGCGGCACGCCGGTCGGGACACCGAGGAACCGTGCGACCTCCGAGTCCGCTGTCTCGACGTCGAGAACCGCCTCGAACGACGCAGACCGGAAACCGCAGGCCCGCTCCAGGGCCGGGAGCAGGTCGATGTTGCCGGCCTTGCCGAAGCCGGCGAGGTCGACGGAACGGCGGCCGTACTTCGTGAGGATGTGGTCGGTCATGACCATCACCGGGCGGTCGTCGAGGCAGAGCACACGACGGCTCAGCCAGACGTCGGTACCTGCGTCCACGCCGAGGGCCTCGGCGACGTCGGCGGGGCAGGACACGAGCGAGGTGTCCATGCCCGTGAACGTTGCGACGAAGCCCTGGTCCCGGGCGGTGTCGCGCAGTACGGAGTTCTCACCGAGTTCGAGTACGAAGGGACTTGGCCGACTGCTCACGAACGTACCGACGCCCCATCGCGTCTCCAGCTCGCCCGACCGGGCCATCGAACCCACGATCTCGCGCAGCG
>JBIKWW010000239.1:0-5836 GCA_044356125.1 Acidimicrobiia bacterium | reverse complement strand
CCCCAGGGCTGTCTGCGCCGGGACCGGCGTTCGGTGCTCGACCAGTGGTCGCTGCCGGCCGAGGAGGCCCTCCTCCATGAGACCGTGCTCGGCCTGCGCACCATCGCCAGCGGGGAGACCCGCGCCGGCGCCGCCCGGTTCCGGGACGGCGCCGGGCGGGGCGGCTCGTTCGTCTGACCGGGCCCGGGCGACCCGGGGGCTCAGAGCAGCGCGGCCAGGTCCTCACCGATCTGTTCAGGGGTGGTCATGGGCTCGTAGCGGCGCAGGACCTCGCCGTCACGACCGACGAGGAACTTGGTGAAGTTCCAGGCGATGTCGCTGGCGCCGTCGTCCTTCGGCTTGGCGGACTTCAGCAGGGTGAAGAGGGCGCATGCGCCGTCGCCGTTGACCTCGATCTTCGAGAACATCGGGAAGGTGACGCCGTAGTTCGTGGTGGCGAACTCGAGGATCTCGGCATCGGTACCGGGCTCTTGTGCGCCGAACTGGTTGCAGGGGAGGCCGAGGACGGTGAAGCCCTGGTCGGCGAGGGTGTCATGCAGCGTACGCAGACCTGCGTACTGGGGGGTGAGGCCTCAACGGCTGGCGACGTTGACCACCAGGCAGACCTTGCCCTGGAACTGGCCGAACGACACCTCCTCGCCGGTGATGGACGTCATGGTGAGGTCGTGGAATCGGGTCATGCCGGCCACGGTACCGTCTGCCCGATGGCGGAGCGGATCACGATCGCCCACCTGATCGAGGAGGCCCGGTCCGGGCTCACCCGCCTCACCCCCGCCGAGCTGTGCGAGGCCCTCGGCCGCCCCGGGACCGTCGTGCTCGACACCCGCACGCCCACCGACCGCGAGCGCTTCGGTTGCATCCCCGGGGCCGTTCACACCCCGCGGACCAGGATCGAGTTCATGGCCGATCCCGAGTGGGGGTACCGCCACGAGGCCATCGAGGGCTTCGATCAGCTCCTCGTGGTCGTCTGCAACGGCGGCTACTCCTCCAGCCTGGCCGCTCGGACGCTGCAGCGGATCGGCTTCGGGCGCGCCACCGATCTCATCGGCGGCATGGAGGCCTGGCGGGCGGCCGGCATGCCGGTCGAGCCGCCCGACCATCACGCCCTGTGACGCCGGGCCCGCCGGACCTGGCTTCGCTCAGTCGGCGGCTCGATCCCGCCCCCGGTCGGCTGTGCCGGTGCCCGGCGCGGCGGGCACCGGCGTGCACACGAAGTCACGCTCGAGGTCGGGGTCGTGGGTCATGGCCCAGTAGTCGACCAGCCGCCAGGGCATGAGCGCGGTGATCCGCCCGCTGGCGTTGCGGTACCAGTTGGTCATGCCCGGGTGGGTCCAGATGAGGTGCTCGTGCTCCTCGTCGCAGCGGCGCACGAAGTCCTCGTGGACGTCGGGCCGCGGCTCGATCGCCCCGATCCCCGCCTCGGCCATGCGCAGCACCGCGGCGGTGATCCACCGGGCCTGGCACTCGCTCTGGAAGATGGCGCTGCCGCCGTGGGCCAGGCCGGTGTTGGGGCCGAGCATGCAGAAGAAGTTGGGGAAGCCGGGCACGGCGATGCCGAGGTAGGCCTGCGGGTCGTCACCCGCCCAGGCGTCGCGCAGGGTGACGCCACCCCGGCCGCGGATGTCCATGCGGGCGGCGAGCAGGGTGGTGTTGAACCCGGTGGCGAGGATGAGCACATCGGCGGCCCGGTGCGTGCCGTCGGTGGTGACGACGCCGGTCTCGTCGATGCTCGCGATCGGCGTGGTGACGAGCTCGACGTGGGGCTCGCGCAGCGTACGGAACCATCCGTTGTCGATGAGGATCCGCTTGCCGTAGGGCGGGTAGGTGGGCAGGCACTTCTCGAGCAGGTCGGGGCGGCCGTCGAGCTCGCGCTCGATGAAGCCGGCCATCTCCTGGCGGTGACGGTCGTTGATGCGGTTGACGGCCCGCTCGGGGTGGGGCCAGTCGGGGTCCTTGCGCAGGAAGCGCAGGAGCCCGTCGCCGTAGCGCCAGAACATGGTGAAACGGAACCACTCGACGTAGTACGGCAGCCGCTCGAGCAGCACGAGCTCGCCGGCCGGGATGTCCTCGCGGTAGCCCTCGATGTCGCGGGCCCACTGGGCCGAGCGCTGGTAGATCGTCAGTGCACGTACATCCGCGGCGATCGAGGGGACCATCTGCATGGCCGACGCGCCCGTCCCGATCACGGCCACCCGCTCGCCGCTCACGTCGAGGTCCTCGGGCCAGCGGGCGGTGTGGATCCGCTGGCCGGCGAAGTCGGCGAGGCCGGGGATGGGCGGGTCCTTGGGGTCGTTGAGGATGCCGGTGGCGCTGACGAGCACGCGGGCCCGGCGCTCGCGGCCGTCGCTGGTGCGGACCGTCCAGTGCTGGGTGGCGTCGTCCCACACCGCCTGCTCGACGGTCACGCCGAGCTCAACGTGGGGCCGGACGTCGAGCTCGTCAGCGGCGTGGACGAGGTACGCCTGGAGCTCGTCGCGCAGGGCGAAGTAGCGCGTCCAGCGGTTCCTGCTGCCGGTGGAGAACGAGTAGGCGTGGTTGGGGGTGTCGACGCCGCATCCCGGGTAGCGGTTCTCCCACCAGGTCCCGCCGAGCTCGGTGTTCTTCTCCAGGATGCGGTAGCCGATGCCGAGGCGGCCGAGCTGGGCCCCGAGGGCGATGCCCGAGGCGCCTGCGCCCACGATGAGGACGGTCCCGGTCGATGCCAGCTCGGGTGTCGCCGCGGGCAGGTCGCGGTCCTTCGACACGAAGCCGAGGTCCTCCCGGAACATGCCGACGTAGGCCGGGTCGACGTCCTCGCCCAGGCACACCTGCATCATGCGCAGGAGGAGCTCGTCGCCGGGGTCGGTGATGACGGGGACGGGCAGCCCGCCCCCGGCCCGGTCGAGCAGCTCGAGGACGGCACCGCGGATCTCCGCCGCCACCTCGGGGGCGAGACCGGCTTCGGGATCGGCCACCAGGCGGACGTCGCGCCGGGGCGTGAACGGCGCCTCCAGCCAGCGCGTCTGACCGGTGAGGTGGACGAGCACCATGAGCAGGACGCGCAGGTCCGCTCCGGCAACGGCCCGACGCACCTCGGCGAGGTCCGGCCCGGGCCGGGGATCGGACGGGGCCGAAGCGGTGGCAGCCTGGTGGTTCACGGCTGCATCGTCGCCCGGCGACGCCCCCGGCGCCAACCCCGGCCCCGGCCCCGGCTCAGGTCCCGGGCTCCCGGCTCAGGCCCGGGCTCCCGGCTCAGGCCCGGGCTCCCGGCTCAGGCCCGGGCTCCCGGCTCAGGCCCGGGAGCGGGCTCGCGGTGTGGCCGGGGCCGCGGCGTCGGCCTCGGCGAGCAGAGCGTCGAGCTCGGCCCGGATGCCGTCGACCATGGGCTGGAGGTCGGGCACGGAGTCCCAGTCGCCGGTCAGGCCGAACCCCACCCGCCCGTCGTAGGACAGCATGGCCACCCCGACCCGCATGCCCTGGGCGATGGGCACGAACGGGTGGTAGGCGACCATGCGCCGGCCCCGGGCGTAGAGCGGCTGACGGGGCCCGGGCACGTTGGTGGTCACCGTGTTCACCCGCTGCTGGGGAAGCCAGCGCACGAGCGCCGTCGCTCCCCGGAGCAGTGCCGACACCAGCATCGGCGGCGTGAGGGCGTCGATCGTCGACATCAGCACGGCACCCGTCTCGGCCTGGTGCGAGCCCTTGAGCTCGTTCATCTGCGCGCAGATGGCATGGAGCCGGTCGTGGGGCAGCTTCAGGTGGACCGGGAGACTGGCGATGATCGCCGTGATCTGGTTGTTCGAGGACGTGTCGGAGGGATCCCGCACCGACACCGGCACCAGCGTGTGCACGGCGGACTCGGCGGGTTCGTCGCCCCGGGACAGCATCAGCGCCCGGAACCCCGCCGTCGTGAGCGTCAGCAGCACGTCGTTGACCGTGCCCCCGAGCGGGCCGCGGATGCGCTTGATGTCGTCGAGGCCGACGGTGGTCGAGGCCCAGCTCCGATGTGGTCCGATCGGCCCCTCGATGCTGAGCGGCGGAGCGGCGTGCGTGTGATCGAGATACGACGACACGCCGGCGGCGAGCGTGGCCCGCTCCCGGATGACGGTGCCCGCGGCCCGGATCTGCTCGAGGGGCTTGCGGGCCGCACCGGCGAGGGCGTCGGCCACGAGGTCGCGGGTGCGGGGCGCCGGTCGGGGTCGCCACGGCGGAGGCGGGTCGGCGAGCACGGCGTCGGGGGTGTCGTCGAGCAGGCGGACCATGAGCTCGGTGCCCGAGATGCCGTCGACCATGCAGTGGTGGACCTTGCTGATCACCGCCCACGTGCCGTCGGGGAACCCCTCGACCATCCAGGCCTCCCAGAGCGGTCGGTTGCGGTCGAGCGGCTGCGACATCAGCCGGCCCATCAGGTTGCGCACGTCCTGCTCGTCGGCGGGCGGGGGCAGCGCCGTGTGGCGCAGGTGGTAGCGGAGGTCGAAGTGCTCGTCGTCGACCCAGACGGGCCGGGCCAGGTCCCCGGGCACGCTGCGCACCCGCTGGCGGTAGCGGGGCAGCTGCTCGAGCTTGTGGGCGAACAGCTCGGCCAGTTCCTCGAAGCTCGGGGCCGGTCCCTCGAACCGGGCCAGTGACCCGATGTGGAGGTGGGTGACGGCGTCCTCGGCGTGGAGGAAGGCGGCGTCGAGCACGCTCATCCGGTCGTAGGGTTCTCGCTGGTTCATGGCTCGCTGGTTCGGGCTCGCTGGTTCGGGCTCGGTCCGGGTCCCCGACACCCTGACATCGCCCGACACCCTACGGACCACCCCCGGCTCCGGGCCACGGCCGAAGGACCACCGACGCCGGCCCAACGGCCCGGGACCCGCCGTACCGGGCGCGGTCACGATCCGCCGGTCACGATCCGCGGGTCACGATCCGCCGGTCACGATCCGCCGTACCGGGCGCGCAGGGCGGCCACCTGGCGGCGGTAGGCGTCGAGCAGGTCGTCGGCGGCCTCGAGCACCTCGAAGCCGGGCCGCAGGAGGAACAGCAGCCGGGTGAGTCGGGCGCCGGCCGGCTCGAAGAGCTCGACCGTGATGTCGACGCGACCCGCGCCGGCGGGGCGGCTGCCGTGGGGACCGAGGTGCTCGACGGCCCAGAGGTCGGCCTCCTCGATGCGCAGCCGGACGGGCCGTGACACCGGGCCCGAACCCGGCGAACCCGGCCCCGGCGAACCCGGCCCCGAACCCGGCCCCGAACCCGTCACCGTCGCCGTCGCCGTCACCGGGCCCACGGTGACCTCGCCGAGGATGCGGTCCACCCGGAACACCCGCTCGGCCCCCCGATCGAGGTCGTGGCCGGCGACGAGCCATCCCGGCCGGGCCGACCAGAGCCGTTCCGGCACGAGCGCCCGGGTCGAGGGGTCGCCGCCGTCGAGCGCCAGGTAGTCGAACACGACCTGACGGCCGTCCTCGATGGCCGTGCGCAGGGCGAGCACGTTGGGCGGCACCGAGGGGCTGGGCGCGTCGATCACGCCGTCGATGTCGAGCAGGGCGCGCAGACGGTCGTGGAGGGCCTGCCAGGTGGTGGCGTGCTCGTCGAAGGGTTCGCGGCGCAGGGCCGACTCGACCACCAGCGCGAGGCGGGTGAGCCCGACCCGGCTGGCCGGCAGGGGGAGCTCCAGGGGCATGCCCCGCAGGTGCTGCACCACGGTCGGACCCTCGGCGTGGGCGGGCTCGAGGTCGTCACCGAACACGATCGGGACGCTCTCGTAGCCGGCCGTGTAGTGGACCCGCCGGAGGTCGTCGGCGAGCCGGTCGGGCTGGGCGCTGACACGGGCCGCCAGGGTGTCGACACGGTGCCAGCCCGGTTCGTCGCGCAGGAT
>JBIKWW010000238.1:0-5841 GCA_044356125.1 Acidimicrobiia bacterium | reverse complement strand
CCCCTTCGACAAGCCCGTGGCCCGGCTCGAGCAGGTCCTCGTCGAGCTGCGCAGCCTGCTCGACACCGGCCGCATGCCCGGCGGCGGCGTCGGCCGCATGGGCCTCCCCCTGGAGGCCGAGGGCCGGGGCAAGCCTGCCGTGTGGATCGCCGGTCACGGCGACCGCATGCTGCGCCTCACCGGCCAGTACGGCGACGGCTGGATCCCGGCCTGGTGGATGTCACCCTCCGAGTACGCCGAGAAGCGCGCCGTCATCGCCGGGCACGCCGAGAAGGCCGGCCGTCCCGTCCCCGAGTGCTCGCTGCTGCCGTTCCTGCTGTTCGCCGAGTCCCAGGACAAGGCCGCCGAGATGTTCGAGCGCGAGCCGCTCGGCAAGCTCTTCGGCCTCTTCGCCATGGGCTCGATGTGGGAGGCCAACGGTCTCCAGCACCCCTTGGGCAACGACTCCAAGGGCTTCATCGACGTGATCATCCACGACCTCAGCGCCGACGACCTGCGCGACCTCGCCCCGACCATCCCCTTCGAGATGGTCAAGCAGGTGCTGTTCATCGGCAACGCCCAGGAGCTCGCCTCCCAGTTCGAGGCCTACGCCAAGGCCGGGCTCGAGCACGTGGTGCTGGCCAATCTCACCGGCGTCGTCGGTGGCATGGACGAGATCGTCGCCCGCGGCATGGACCTGCCCCTGCTGAAGGCCGCCCTGAGCGAGCTGTGAGCGAGACGATCACCATGAACAGCCCCGATCCCGTCGCCCCGGTCGACCTGACGACCTTCAACCCCTTCGATCCGGCCACGCTGCAGTGCCCCTTCCCGCACTACGCGGCCATGCGCGAACGCCAGCCCGTGCTGCCCGTCCCCGGGCTCGGCATGTTCCTCGTGACCACCCACGAGCTGGTGGGCGAGATCATCCGTGACACCGAGACGTACTCGTCGGCGTTCGGCAACACGAGCATGCCCCTGCCCGCCGAGACGCGCGAGCGGATGCTGGCCGTCATCGCCGAGGGCTACCCGCGGGTGCCGACCATGCTCACCGCCGATCCGCCCAACCACACGCGCTACCGGCGCCTGGTGTCCAAGGCCTTCACGCCGCGGGCCATCGCCGATCTCGAGCCCGCCATCCGGGCCATCACGACCCGCCTGCTCGACGCCTGGCCCCAGCAGGGTCGGATCGAGTTCGTCAAGGACTTCGGCGTGCCCCTGCCCGTCGAGGTGATCGCCCGCGCCCTGAACGTGCCCGACGACCGCCTGGCGGACTTCAAGCGCTGGTCCGACGACTCCATCGCCGGCATCGGCACCAACATCGGCATCGAGGCCCGCCTGCAGGCCGAGCGGGGCGTCAACGAGTTCCAGCACTACTTCGCCGATGCCATCGAGCAGCGCCGGGCCCATCCCCAGGACGACCTCCTGACCCACCTGCTCAACGCCCGCATCGACGACGACGACCCCGAGGTGACCGACAAGCGGCCCCTCGACATGCCCGAGATGCTCTCGATCGTCCAGCAGCTCCTGGTGGCCGGCAACGAGACCACCACCAAGATGCTCACCGAGATGATGCGCCTGCTGGCCGAGCACCCCGATCAGTGGGAGGCCGTCCGGCGCGACCCGTCGCGCATCCCCGCCATCGTCGAGGAGACGCTGCGCATGTCGACGCCCACCCAGGGGATGTTCCGCATCGCCCGCCGCGACGTCGAGCTGGCCGGGGTGAAGATCCCGGCGGGCAGCCGCATGGTCGTCGCCTACTGCTCGGCCAACCGCGACGAGCACGTCTTCGACGAGCCCGACGCCTTCGATCCGGATCGCACCAACCTGGGCGAGCACCTCGCCTTCGGCAAGGGCACGCACTACTGCCTGGGCGCCAACCTGTCCCGCCTGGAGGGCAAGGTGGCCCTGCAGGAGATCGCCCGGCGCATCGAGTCGTTCACCCTGCCCGACACCAACGACTTCGCCTACCACCCCAGCTTCATGCTGCGGGGCCTGGTGAAGCTCGACGTCGACGTCGTGAAGGCGGCGTCGTGAGCGGCGGGGAGCAGCCCTTCGCGGGCAAGGTCGTCGTCGTCACCGGTTCCACCCGGGGCATCGGGCGGGGCACCGCCGTCGCCTTCGCCGAGCTCGGCGCCACCGTCTACGTGACGGGGCGGACGACCACCGGGGAGCTGTCCATCCACGGTGCCGCAGCGGCGGTCGACGCGGCGGGCGGCCACGGCATCGCGGTCCAGGTCGACCACGGCGACGACGCCTCCATCGCCGCGCTGTTCCAGCAGGTGCGCGAGGAGCAGGGGAGGATCCACGTGCTGGTCAACAACGTCTACAAGATCCCCGACCCGCCCGCCTGGGGCGGTGGCTTCTGGGATCACCCGATCCAGGTGTGGGACGACCAGGTCGGCATCGGCCTGCGCGCGCACTACGTGGCGAGCTGGCACGCGGCGCCGCTGATGTTCGAAGCCGGCCCCGGTGGGCTCATCGCCAACGTGTCCTCGCCGGGCGGGCAGAGCTACCACTTCAGCTCGTCCTACGGCGCCGGCAAGGCGGGGCTCGACCGCCTGTCGGCCGACATGGCCTTCGAGCTGCGTCCCAAGGGCATCGCCTGCTGCGCCATCTACCCGGGTTCGGTGGCGACGGAGTTCATCCAGGAATGGTCCTCCAAGCGGGGGACCGACCTCTCCCAGGCCCAGACCACCCTCGGGGTGGGGCGCACGATCGCGGCGCTGGCCCAGGCCCCCGACCTGATGGAGCGCAGCGGCACGATCCAGTGGTGCGAGGACCTGTCGCGCACCTTCGACGTGCGCGACGAGAACGGGAACCTGCTCCCCGAGTACGGGCGTCGGATCCGGTCATGAGCGACGAGCCCGTGCTGCTCGTCGACGAGCCGCTGCCGCGCGTCCGCCGCTTCACGCTCAACCGGCCGGCCAAGCGCAACGCGCTGAACGACGCCCTGCGCGGCGCGCTGTTCGACGCGCTGCGGGCCGGGGACCGCTCCCGCGACTGCTCGGTGATGATCATCCGGGGTGCCGGCCAGTCGTTCTGCGCCGGCTACGACCTCGGTTCGCCGAACAGCAACGTCGAACGGGCGATCGCCAAGCAGGACGGCTGGTGGTCCCGCCACGTCGTGAACAACTGGTTCGAGATGTGGGACATGGCCACGCCGATCATCGGCCAGGTCCATGGCTACTGCCTGGCCGGCGGATCCGAGCTGGCCGCCGCCTGCGACCTGCTCTACGTGGCCGAGGACGCGCAGATCGGCTACCCGCCGGTGCGGCTCATGTCCCCGCCCGACATGCAGTGGCAGCCGTGGCTGATGGGCATGCGCCGGGGCATGGAGATGCTGCTGACGGGTGACGCCATCACCGGTGTCGACGCCGTCGCCTGCGGGGCGGCCAACCGCGCCTTCCCGGCCGGGCAGCTCGACGACGAGGTCCTGAAGGTGGCCGAGCGGGTGTCGCTCGTCCCCAAGGATCTGCTGACGCTCAACAAGCGCGCCGGGCACCGCCAGATGGAGGCCATGGGCATCCGGGCCGGGATCCGGGCCGGGGCCGACATCCAGGCCATGGGCTTCCACCAGGAGAGCTCCAAGGCCTACATGGGGTCCTTCGCGGCCAAGGGCGTGCGGGCGGCGCTGAGCGAGCGCGACAAGGCCTTCGGCGACTTCCGCGAACGCGCCCCCCGGGAGGACTGAGCACCGGCCCCGGGCCGGATCGGGTCAGAACAGATCGGGTCAGAACAGATCGGGTCAGAACAGATCGGGTCAGAACAGATCGGCGGCGAGGAGCTCGAAGCTGGCTTCGCTGAAGGGGCTCACCTGGACGCGTCCGATGCCGAGCTCGGCCAGCGACCGCATCGTGTCGGCGACCTTGGCGGGTTCGCCGAAGAAACCACCGAGGAAGCTGTCGCCGAGGGCGTCGGCGGTGGCCCGCGTGCGTGCGTCGGAACCTGCTGCGCACAGGGCGAACACGCCGAGGGGCACGTCGGGGTTCACGGCCCGGACCTTGGCGACGAGATCGGCCAGGTGCGATCTCGGGATGGCGGCCATCGCCGCGGTGTCGAGCGCGCCGCCGCGCGTGGCGCTCGAGATGAGCTTCAGCTCCACGCGGTCGACGAGCGGGGCGATCTCACGGATCGTCCGGTCACCCCCCAGGGATGCGACGAGGGGTGGGGGCGGATCGGGCCGGGGCCCGAACAGGGGAACGGTGACCCGGTAGTGCTCGCCGGCGAACTCGCACGCTCCCGTCCGCAGCAGCGAAGCCACGATGGTCACCGCCTCGCGGTAGCGCGATGCCCGCACACCCGGGCCCGGGTAGCCGATGCCGGTGAGCTCCGCCTCGTCGCGGCTCCAGCCGGCGCCGAGTCCGGCCTCGAATCGACCCCCGGAGACCAGCTGCATCTGGGCGCTGGCGAAGGCGAACTCGACGGGGGAGCGGAACAGGTTGTTGGCGAACGAGCTGGTGAGCCGGGCCGTCGACGTGGCCACGGCCATGGCGCCCAGGGTCACCCACAGGTGGGGGAAGGCGCGGCCACCGGACCAGAAGTGGTCGGCCACCCCGAGCACCTGCCAGCCCTCGGCCTCGCGCCGGCGGGCCCAGTCGACCGGCTGGAGGCCGACCGACATGAAGTTGGCCACGAACTCCATTCAGCGCCGCCGCACGACCTCGAGGTTCCCCTCGGTCCACAGCACCTCGAGCCGGCGTTCGGCGATGCGCCAGCCCTGCGGCACGCGCCGCAGCCGGTCGTGGTAGATGCCGGCGACGATGTAGTGCGGCCCACCCTCGGCGGCCCGCCGGATGTGCTGGGCGTGCAGGTAGCAGCGGCTGGTGGCGGCGTCGGGGTCACCCCCGCTGCCGATGGCGATGTCATGGGTCGACACCATGTGCTGGCTGGCGTCGAGGTGCCCGAGGGCCGAGGAGACCCGGGCGACGATGGCATCGATGCCCTGGCACTCGTTCGTCAGCCAGGCGGTGGCGTCGGGCAGGAAGACCTCGGCCCGCAGGCGGTCCCAGTGGCGGCCGTCGAGCGCCCAGCAGTAGGCGTGGGTCACGCCCACGATCTCGTGGTGGTCGCGCAGCAGCGAGGCGCTCATACCAGCGTCCACCCGCCGTCGACGGTGACGGTCTGGCCGGTCACGTACGACGACGCCGTCGAGCACAGAAACAGCACGGCGTGGGCGATGTCGTCGGTGGTGCCCTGACGCCCGAGGGGGATGTTGGCGCCGCGCTGGCGCATCATCGGTCCCATGAGCCCGCTGGGGGAGGGGTTGGCCGGCCACAGCGGGGGCAGCTCACCGCGGTTGATGCGCTGCAGCGTGGGCACCGGCACGTAGCCCGGGGCGACGGCGTTGACCCGAACCCGGTGCGGGGCGAGGTCGACGGCGAGGCTCCGCGTGAAGTGGATGGCCCCGGCCTTGGCGCTGTCGTAGCCGGTGCCCAGACACGGCAGCAGGCCGTCGACCGAGGCGATGTTGACGATGGCGCCGCCACGGCCCTGGTCGGCCATGGCCCGGGCCGTCGGCTTGGAGCAGTTGAAGAGGCCGGCGAGGTTGACGTCGATGGAGCGCCGCCACGACTCGTGGGACTGGTCGAGGATCGAACCCGCCTCCCGGTAGGTGCCGGCGTTGTTGACGAGCACGTCGATGCCGCCCCCGGCCGCCATCGACGCGACCGCGGCCTCGGCGCTGGCCGGGTCGGTCACGTCGAGGGCCACCGCCTCGCCGCCGATCGCCGCCGCCACCCGCCGGGCGCCGTCCAGATCGATGTCGCCGATGACGACATGGGCTCCGGCGGCGTGGAGCACACGGGCGATGCCCTCGCCGATCCCCGTCGCCCCACCCGTCACCAGGGCCCGTGTGCCGTCCAG
>JBIKWW010000237.1:0-5856 GCA_044356125.1 Acidimicrobiia bacterium | reverse complement strand
AGGCTGAGCAGGCCGACATCGAGAGCAGGCGCCATGGTTGCGACCGTACCCCGGGCGCTTCGCTCACCGCCCATCGGCAGCTCTGCCACGATGGCGCGATGGAGCAGCTCAGCTGGCCGAGGGTGCTGCGGGTGCTCGCTCTGACGGCGGTCGATCTGTCCGCTGTCGCCGTCCTCGCCTCGCTGTTCTCCGACGGCTCGGCGTGGCCCCTTCTGGCCGCGATCGTGGTGGTCGTTCACCTCGTCGGGGCCGTGCTGCGGGTGGTGCGGGCGCCCACGCCCGTCGCGACGATGGCAGGCCTGATCCTGGCGACGGTGATGGTCGGCCGTGAGCTGTTCCCGACGACGCTGCGCAGTGGGCTCCTCCCGACCGGGGCCACGGCCGAGCTGGCCCGGGCCGCCGTGCTGCAGGCCCGGGCCACCTACGCCACCGTGGTCGCGCCCGTCCCGCCCCTGCCCGGGTTCGTCCTGCTCGCCGCCGCCGCTGCCTGGATCGTCGCCTCCACCTCGGACCTCGTCGCCTTTCCCGGCGGCGCCCGGCTCGAGGCCCTCGTCCCGGGCACGGCGATGATCCTGTTCAGCTCCGTGCTCGGTCCCGAAGAACGGTCGGTCGGGCCGCTCGTGCTCTTCGCCGGGGCGGCCGCCGTCGCCGTCGGCGCCGGCCGCATCGAGGAGCTGCGGTCCGATTCGTGGCTGGGGGTGCCGGACCGGTTGGCCGAGATCCGCACCGCCCTGGCGGGAGCGGCGGCGCTCGTGCTGACCGTGACGGCCGTCGGCGTCGGGACCACCGCCGCCGTCGGACGGGTCGACCAGGGGGCACTCGAGTGGCGCACGGGCCGCAACGAGGCCGCGGCCCGTCAGCGGGCCGACTCCAACCCGATGGTCACCGTCCGGTCCCGTCTGGTGGATCAGAGCGACCGTCCCCTGTTCAGGGCCGTGGCGGTCGTCGGCGGGGCCCGCTTCGACCTGTGGCGCCAGCGAACCCTGGAGCGCTTCGACGGGACCTACTGGTCGGCGGCCACTCGGCCCGAGCCGGCCGCCACCCGGGGGGGACCCCAGAGCCCCGAGGTCCGCATCACCGTCGAGGGGTTGCGAGGGTCCTCGCTGCCCGTACCGGGGTACGTCGTCGCCGTACGCGACGGCGACGGCTTCGACACCAACCTTGCCGGGGTCGACCTGCGCTCCGACGACGCCGTCGCCGCGAACGGCCTGCGGACCGATGAGTCCTGGCGGATCCGCTGGGTCCCGCGCCCGACGCTGGACGAACTGGGTCGGAGCCGACGCCCGGACCTCTTCACCATGGGCGGCGCCGACCTCGCCCGGCTGACGACGGTACCGCTGCCCGACGCCGACCGGGCCGCGCTCGCCGCCATCGCCCGGCAGGTCACCGGGGACGCCCGGGATCCGGTGGAGCAGGCACGGTTGCTGCGCGTGTGGTTCCTCGGGGCGTTCACCTACGACCTCGACGTGGCCCGCGGCGACCGGGCGACGTCGATCGTGGAGTTCGTCACCCGGACCCGACGCGGGTACTGCGAGCAGTTCGCCTCCGCCTACGCGTCCATGGCCCGGCTCCTCGGGATCCCCGCCCGGGTCGTCGTCGGCTTCGCCCGCGGCGTCCCCGAGGCCGACGGCAGCGAGACCGTCCAGGGCCGCCACGCCCACGCCTGGGTCGAGGTGTTCGCTCCCGGCACCCCGGGGTGGGTGACCGTCGATCCAACCCCTGGTCAGGGACTCAACGCCACCGAGTTGCGGCCGTCCAGCGAACCGGTCACGCCGGTGCCGACGACCGCGCCCACCCAGGCGACCCTTCCGACGACCGTCGCACCGCCCGGCACCGAACCGGCCGGCGCTCCCGACGACGCAACGGGCCGGGCCCTTCCCTCTGGCAGCGGGATCATCCTCGCAGTGATCGGCGCCGCCGCAGTGTGGCTGGGCGCGGCCGGCGGATCACGGGCGCTGCGCTCCGCCCGCCGGGGCCCCTCCGGAGCGGGCCCCGGCCAGGCCCTGGAACGGGCGTGGCACCGGGCTGAGGACGCCCTGGCGTGGGCGGGCGCGCCCCCCCGACCGAACGACTCACCGCTCACCTGGGCCAGGCGCTGCCGCCGCGACGGTCGGCTGACGGGGCCCGACGCGGACACCCTGGTCAACGCCGCGGCATCCGTGACGGCGCTGCGTTTCGGGCCGGATGGGTCCGATGACGGCTCGGGCCCGGAGACCGCCGATGACGGTCACGGGGTGATGGCCGAGCGGGTCGCCGCGTTGACTGGTCGGGTGGTGTCCGGGCTCGGGCCCGTCACCCGGGCGCGGCGGATGTCCAGTCCCCGTCTGCGGCCGACGGACCGTTCAGTGGTCGCGCCCCGCCCGCAGCGGGACCGAGGTGACGGCTGGGACGACGTCTCGGATCAGGGCACCGAGGCGGAGGGAGGCGACGAACAGCACCGCCGCAGCCAGCAGCGCCACCAGGGGATGCACGGTGAACCCGACTCCGAGGGCCACGACCGCAGCGAGCACGACGAGCACCGTTCCGGCGATGGCCCGGCCGAGGTCACGCGCTCCCGCTGAACGCTCGCGTTCTGCTTCGAGCGAGAACTGCCGCTCGATCTCGTCGATGACCTTTCGTTCCTCGTCGGACAGCGGCATGGCCACAGTCTGGCAGTGCCGGCGGCCTTGCACAACGGGCCGCTTCAGCTGGCTCCCGTGAGGCCCGGGCGCCCCGGGTCAGTCCGGCGACCCACCCGAGGCGTCCCAGGGGTTCTCCACCCCGTCGGCCCGTACCTCGATGCGGCCCGAGCGCACGAGCGACGCCGGCGCGAGGGCACCGTGCCCGAATCGTTCCCGCACCCGGGCGACGACCTCATCGACCTCGGTGGCCGGGGCCTGGGGAGCGACCGGGGCACCCCGGACCGCCCCGGCCTTCGGGCCGGTCGCGTCGAAGAGGCTGAGCTGGGGAGCGGCCGCCTCGGGGCCGGGCTCCCCGAGGTTGGCGACGCTCACACCGATCAGGCGCACGCCCTGGCCGGTGATCCGCCCGGCGATGCCGGGATCGTGCAGCAACTCGGTGGCGGTGCTGGCGATCGTCGCGGCACCGTCGGTCGGCCGGAGCAGGGTCCGGGACCTCGTGGTGTGGGTGAAGTCGGGCCATTTGAACTTCACGGTGACCGTCCGCCCGGTGAGGCCGGCACGGCGGAGCCGCCCGGCCACTGCGTCGGCCATGCGGAGGACCTCCACATGGGCGGCATGCATCGAGGTCAGGTCCCGTTCGAAGGTCTCCTCGTGGCCGACGGAGCGGGTCGGCCGGTCGGGCTCGACGGGGCGGGGATCGTCGGCCATGGCCAAGCGGTGCAGGTGGACGCCGAGGCTGTCGCCGAGCGCCCGGACCAGCGTGTCGCGGGGCAGGGCGGCGATGTCGCCCACCGTGCGCACCCCGAAGCGGGCGAGGCGCTCCATGGTCGCCGGGCCGACGCCCCAGAGCGCTCGGGCCGGGTGCGGATGGAGATAGGCGATCTCGTCACCGGACTCGACCTCGACGACGCCCACGGCCCGGCACGTGCTCCCCGTCCGGTCGCGCCCGTCCCCGGGCCGACGGCGCTGCACGGCGATCGGCCCCGTCGGGCCGACGGTGCGGGCCGCACCCGGCAGGAAGGACCGCTGGAAGGCGGCCCCGGCGGCGCTTTCGGCAACGGTCTCCACGTAGGGCTTGGCGCTCTCCGACGCCAGCTTGGCGATCAGCTTCGAGGTCGCCACCCCGACCGAGCAGGTGAGCCCCGTGGCGTCGAACACCGCCCGACGGAGCCCGGCCCCGATCTCCCACGGCGCCCGACCGCGCCGGGCGCCGGAAACGTCGAGGAACGCCTCGTCCAGGGCGATCGGCTCCACGAGCGGAGTGACCGAACCGAAGACGGCATGGACCAGCGAGCTCACCTCGCTGTAGCGGGCATGGCGACCCGGCACGAACACGGCCGAGGGGCAGCGGCGCCGAGCCTCGGCTCCCGACATCGCCGATCGCACCCCCGAGGCCCTCGCCTCGTAGGAGCACGACGCCACCACACCCCGGGGGCCGTCGCCGCCCACGACGACCGGCCTGCCCCGCAGTGACGGGTCGTCGAGCACCTCGACCGACGCGTAGAACGCGTCCATGTCCACGTGCAGCATCGCCCGGGGCGCCGACGCCGGCGTCACCGCCGCACGACCTCCATCGAGTCGCGACTGCGGCCGAGCAGGTCGTAGCTGTACCGGCGATGCTCGGCCCAGCGCAGATCGAGCCAGTCCAGCAGCGGTTCGTGCACCCAGCGGGGCGTCCCTTCCAGCGCAGGACGGCAGTGGTGGACCGGAGTGAAGCGGGCGTCGACGACGATCCCGTCGGGATCGTCGATGGCGATCGATCCCGACCAGTTGGCAGCCACGAACACCTCGGCGCGCAGGTGCCAGCCCATGGCGGCGGCGAGGGTCTCGACGCTGTAGACGGGCCCCTCCCACCGCGTCACCGTCAGGCCCGTCTCCTCCACGACCTCGCGGGTGAGGCCGGTCGTGAGGTCCTCCCCGGCCTCCACCACCCCACCGGGCGTCGACCAGTCGAGCGAGCCGTTGCGGCGGAGGTTCCGAACGAGCAGCACCCCCGCGTCGGACTCGACGATCCCGGCCGCGACGGTCCACCGTCGGATGCCGTCGGAACCCGGAGGAGGCGGAGGCGTGCCGGCCATCGCCCCAGTGTGCCCGAACCGGGGCGGCCACGACACCCACTACCTTCGACGGCGCATGCACCGCAACGCCGTCGCCGTCGCCCGGGCCGCCGCCGACCGGGGGCTCACCATCGAGGTCCGCCAGTTCCCCGAGGGGACCCGCACCGCCCAGGAGGCGGCCGCCGCCATCGGCGTGCAGCTCGGCCAGATCGTCAAGTCCCTCGTGTTCGCCGTCGGGCAGGGACCCGGCGACCCCGCCCATCGGCTCGTGGTGGCGCTCGTCTCCGGCGACAACCAGCTCGACGAGCGCAAGCTCGCCGCTGCGGCCGGATGTCCCCGCTCCTGGCGGGTCGACGCCGACGCCGTCCGCGCCGCCACGGGCTTCCCGGTCGGTGGTGTTCCTCCGTTGGGTCACAGCACCCCCCTCGAGGTGTTCGTGGACCCCGACCTGCTCCGCTTCGATGAGGTCTGGGCGGCGGCGGGCACCGGGCAGGACGTGTTCGGAGCTGCTCCCACCGACCTCGTGCGCGTCGCTGCCGGAGTGGTCACCGACCTGAAGCGCAACTGAGAACGCTCACTGCTTCGGCGGCCGGAGGCTCAGTCGCGCAATACCGAGAGCAACAGCAAAGGGCACGTTGAAGAGTGCGTGGGTGGGATACCCGAGCGCTGGCGACATCCCAGTGTCGAGAAGAAACCAGAGAACCGGTGCTGGTTGCTGTTCATGGTTCCATCGCTTTCACCAGTGCCGTCAACTGGCGTAGCGCGACATCGAAGATCTCGTCGTTCCGAGATGCCCTGCCCATGATGAGTGCTCCCTCGACCACGACAATGCACATCGATGCGTAATCGGCAGCCGGGGACTTCGGCACTCCCGCCCGAACGAAAGCATTGGTGAGCGAGATGTTCCACGCATCGAAAACCTCGCGTGCCGCATCACGCAGACTCCCATCTTGCCCCGCACCCAAGCTCGTCGCCGCCACCGCACAACCCCGGTCATAGTTTCCGCCGACGAAGAGAGCCCGCCATCCTTCGACGAATACCCTCACGACATCTTCGGGTTTCTTCACATTGAGGCTTTCGATGATCGAGACGACCGTGGCGCCGATTGACCCAACCGCATCGCGAATGAGCTCCGACTTGCCACCGGGGAAGTGGTGGTAGATCGATCCTCGGGGGGC
>JBIKWW010000381.1:0-3920 GCA_044356125.1 Acidimicrobiia bacterium | reverse complement strand
GAGGTTCTTCTCGGGGGTCGCTCCGGGCTCGAGGAGGTTCTCGCCGGCGTCGGTCGCCATCGACCAGTTGTTGTGCTTGCCCGATCCGTTGATGCCGGCGAACGGCTTCTCGTGCAGCAGCAGGGCGAAGTGGTGCCGCTTGGCCACCTGGCGAAGGATCTCCATGGCCAGCTGGTTGTGGTCGGCGGCCACCGAGGCGAACTCGAACAGCGGAGCCGCTTCGTACTGGGCCGGTGCCACCTCGTTGTGCCGGGTCTTCATGGGGACGCCGAGGCGGAACAGCTCGTACTCCACCTCCTGCATGAAGGCCAGGATCCGGGGCTTGATGGATCCGAAGTACTGATCCTCGAGCTCCTGGCCCTTCGGCGGCCTAGCCCCGATCAGGGTGCGACCCGTGGCCACGAGGTCGGGACGCAGCGCGTGGAACCCCTCGTCGATCAGGAAGTACTCCTGTTCGGCGCCCAGCGTGGAGGAGACGCGGGCGGTCTCCTGGCCCAGGGCGGCGAGCACCCGCCGGGCGTGGCGGTCGAGGTACTCGTCAGAGCGCAGCAGCGGAGTCTTCTTGTCGAGAGCCTGACCGTGGTAGCTCACGAACACCGACGGGATGCACAGGGTGCGCCCGTTCGGCGAGTCCATGATGAAGATGGGCGAGGACGGGTCCCACGCCGTGTAGCCCCGGGCCTCGAACGTGGCCCGCAGCCCGCCGGAGGGGAAGCTGGAGGCGTCGGGCTCACCCTGGATGAGCTGGGAGGCGTCGAACCGCTCGATCGGCTCGCCGTCGTCACCGAAGGTCAGGAACGCGTCGTGCTTCTCGGCGGTGGCCCCGGTGTTGGGCTGGAACCAGTGGCAGTAGTGCGTGGCCCCCTTCTCGATGGCCCACTCCTTGACGGCGTGGGCCACGGCAGGGGCGATCGACTGGTCGAGCCGGTGGCCGCCGTGGGCGGTCTTCACGAGCGACCGGTACACGGCCTTGGGGAGCCGCTCGGCCATGACCTTCTGGTCGAACGTCAGCGACCCGAAGATGCTCGACGCCTTCGTGGTGGCGTCTGCGAACACTCGGGGCGAACGGCCTGATGCGGTCTCGACGGCGCGCTGGCGCGCACGGTTCGGGGCAATGCTCACGGTGGTTCCTCCATCCACGTCCGTCCGGGCCGTCCCGCCCGGACCGGTCGGTGAACCTAGTTGGGCACGGCCGGGGACCGGACCGCCCGACCGTCGAGCGCTCCGGTTCGCGCCCGTCGAGGCTTCACAGCTCGCGCAGGGCGGCGATACGGTCCTCGATCGGAGGATGGGTCATGAAGAGCCGGTTGAACCGGGCGAAGCGGCCCTCGCGGGCGTTCACGACGGTCTCAGGAGAATCGCCGAGCGGGCTCTCGATCCAGAGATGGGCCGTGGCCTTGGACGCCGAGTGCACCACGGTCGTGTCGTCGCGCAGCTTCTCGAGGGCGCTGATCAGGCCGGGCGGGTAGCGCGTCATGGTGACCCCGGACAGGTCGGCCAGCGTCTCGCGTCGGCGGGAGAGGGCGAGCTGCATCAGCCGGGCGACGAGCGGCGTGACGATGAGCAGCACCAGGCCCAGCACGGCCAGCACGGCGACGGCGTTGTTGTCACCGTGGCGGCGGTCGCTGCGGTGACGCGGCCCGCCCCAGTACAGGAACCGCATCCCGAAGTCCGAGAGCAGGGCGACGACACCGACCATCGTCACGGCCAGGGTCGCCACGAGGATGTCGCGGTTCTGGATGTGGCCGAGCTCGTGGGCCAGCACCGCCTCGAGCTCGACCCGGTTCATCTTCTCGAGCAGTCCGGTGGTGACGGCGATGGCCGCATGCCGGGCGTCACGGCCGGTGGCGAACGCGTTGGGGGCGGGATCCTCGATGACGTACAGCCTCGGCTTGGGGAGCCCGCTCGCCAGGCAGAGGCCGTCGATCAGGTTGTGGAGACGGGCGTAGTGCTCCGGGTCGGCGGGCCGGGCATGGCTCATCGCCAACGCCACGGCATCGCTCTTCCAGTAGCCCAGCCACGTGCTGGCGACGCTCACGACGACCGCCACGACGAGCCCGGTCGGGCCACCGCCGACGACGAGGTTGAACGCCCACCCGACGAGCAGCACGAGCAGCGCGAACGACACCATCAGCAGGATGCTGCGGCGACGGTTGGCCGCGGTCTCGTCGAACACGGGGGCTCCGGCCCGAGGGCCCGGGATCAGAACTTGACGGTGACGGGGCCCCGCTCGGCCTCGTCGGCCTCGTAGTACTCCCGCTCCTTGAACCCGAACTGGTTGGCGATCAGGTTCGTCGGGAAGCTCTGCACCTTGGTGTTGTAGCTGCGGACCTCGTCGTTGTAGTACTGACGGGCGTAGGCGATCTTGCCCTCCGTCGAGGACAGCTCCTCCTGCAGCGCCAGGAAGTTCTGGTTGGCCTTGAGGTCCGGGTACGCCTCACCGAGGGCGAAGAGGCTCTTGAGCGTCCCGCTCAGCGCGTTCTCCGATGCCGCCGTGTCGGCCACGCCCTTGGCCTGCAGCGCCGAGTTGCGGGCCAGGATCACGGCCTCGAGTGTCTTGGACTCGTGGGCGGCGTAGCCCTTGACGGTCTCGACCAGGTTGGGGATCAGGTCGTGGCGGCGCTTGAGCTGGACCTCGATCTGGGCCCAGCCGTTCTCGATCCGGTTGCGCAGCCTGACCAGACCGTTGTACTGGGCGACCAGGTAGAGCGCGAACAGCACCACGACGACCAGCGCGGGGATGGACAGCATCATCGGTTGCTCCGTTCGGTTGGCTGGCGGTTGAAGGGGAGGGGTGTCAAGAGAGCAGTATCGTCGGGAGCGATGTCTGACATGCGATCAGCACGACGGTCATGGGTTCTCCTCGGGCCCGGGCACGAGCGGCGCCGGGTCGCTGCCAGCTTGGCACGCCAGGACCCGGTGCGCCGGTCGTCGCTCCTCCCGGCACGGCCGGGTCGGTTGCCGAGACGGGAGGCGCCACGCCCGGCTCAGTCCCGGGGGGTCCGGACAGGGCCGCCCGGATGGACGGCCTGTCGGTAGATGTCCTCGTAGGCGGCGGCCAGGGCGGACATGGAGTACCCCTGGGCCCTGCGCCGGGCGGCGGCGACCCTGGCCTCGACGAGCGGACCACCGCTCAGCGCCTCGCGCAGCGCCTCCGCCAGGGACACGGCGTCGCCGGGAGGCGTCAGGCGGGCATCGACACCGTCGGTGGCCACGTTGCGGTAGCCGTCGATCGAGGTGGCCACCACCGGTGTGCCAGCAGCCATCGCCTCGAGCAGCACGACCCCGAACGACTCGCCGCCCAGTGACGGTGCGCAGTACACCGTGGCCCCGGCGAATCGCCGGGCGAGCTCGGCGTCGGTGATGCGTCCCAGCCAGCGCACCCGGGGGTCGGGGAACCGGCGGCGCAGCTCGTCGGTCTGGGGACCCGACCCGGCCACCCAGACCGTGACCTCGGCGGGGAGGCGGGGCAGCGCCTCGAGCAGTACGGCGAGACCCTTGCGCTGTTCGTGGCGGCCCACGAACAACACCGTCGGGCCCTCGCTCGGCCACGGCTCGGCTCCGGCGAAGTGGTCGATCTCGATGCCGTTGAAGAGCTGGATGAACTCGCCGCCGACGACGCACTGAGCGAGCGCGGTGGCATCGTCGGACACGGCGCAGCGCACGTCGAGGTGCCGCGACATCAGGCGCAGCCACCGCCCCAGGTACCGGTACGAGGCCGAGGTACCGGCGGCGTGGAACGTTCCGACCACCGGGCACGGGTGGTAGATGAGCGCCGTCATGGTGGGCCCGGGGGCGAAGGGCTCGTGGAGATGGAGGACCTCGAACCGCTCATCTCGCAGTGCCCGGATGGTGCGCAGGACCGCCGAGGCGTCCGGAGCGATGGGTGCGACCGAGCCGTTGGCGGCGGTCGGCAGCGA
>JBIKWW010000033.1:0-15363 GCA_044356125.1 Acidimicrobiia bacterium | reverse complement strand
TCCGGTGGCGGGCCGTCGCAGGGACCGAGCACCCGCACCTCGTGACCACGGGCCCGCAGTGCCCGTGCCAGGCCCAGGACCTGACCCTGGACGCCTCCGGGAAGGGTCAGGCTGTAGGGGCTGAACATGCCGATGCGCATGTCAGGACCGCCCCGGTCCCCGGTAGCCCTGGTCGGTCGGCCACGTGGGCTGCAGGACGTGCCACTGGTCGGGGAACCGCCGGATCAGCTCGCCGAGGGCGTCGGCGATGGCTTGGGTGAGGGCGGCGACGTCGGCCCGCAGCGACCCCGACGGCGCTACCGTCACCGGTTCCCCGATGATGCCCCGCACCCGCCCGCCGGGGACGTAGACGGAAGCCGTCGGCAGCACCGCCGCTCCCGTCCGCAGCGCCAGGGTCGCCGGACCGGGCGACATGGTCGTCGGTTCGCCGAGCAGCCGGACGGGGATGCCGCTGCGATCGATGTCGCGGTCGCAGAGCAGGCCGATCACCCCTCCGCTGCGCAGCCGACGCATCAGGGCCGGAGCCGCCGCCGGACCCAGCGCGACGACTTCCATCCCGTGGTGGCGGCGCAGTTCGACGAACCACTCGAACAGCTCGGGGGGCCGCAGCTCCTCGGCGACCACGGTGAGGGGGTACCGGCCCGCCAGCCAGGCGCCGCCGTGGTCCCAGTTGCCGAGGTGGGCCATCACGCAGACCGCCCCGGAGCCCGACGCCACGGCCGCGTCGAGGTTCGCGACACCGTCGATGTCGATGAGCGCGTCGAGCTCCCCGGGGCGGGCCCGCATGCCGCGCAGTGCGTCGAACCAGTAGGTGGCGTAGGAGCCGAGCGTGGCCTCGACGTGGCCGCGCCGCTCGGCGTCGTTCAGCGGCCGACCGGCGATCCGCTCGGCGTTGCGGCCCACCTGGGCGGCCGCCCCGGGCAGCAGTCGACGCAGGACCGGCCCGAGGGAGCGGGTGACGCGGTGGCCGACCCGGCGAGGCACGAGACGGGCGACACGGGTCCCGAGGCGGTAGGCGACCATGACGAGCCGGGCCCGCCTTCGTTCGGCGGCGGTCCGCTCCCGCACCGGGGCACCGGGCGCGGCAACCGCACCCGGCTGGCGGTCCGGCTGGCGGTCCGGTTGGCGGTCCGGTTGGCGGTCCGGTTGGCGGTCCGGTTGGCTCAGCGCGGGGCCCGTTCGTCGTCGCGCTGGCGACGGGCCGAGGTCTCGGCTCGGCGGTCGCCACGCCAACGCTCCATGCGCTCGGCGACGGTCATGGCCTGCGCCCGCCGGCTGGCCCGGGCCAGGCGCCGGGCGGTGGCCCGTTCGGCCATCGTCGTGCGGTCCCGGCGGACCGGCACCGGGGCGTCGGCCTGCCGCCACACCTTCACGAAGCGCTGCACCGCGGTAGCGCTGACGAGGACCAGCATCACGACGAGCACCGGGATGAGCAGCGATGGGAACGCCAGGGCGACCCCGAGTGCGATGATCCGCTCGGCCCGCTCCATGAGGCCGCCCTTGGCGTCGAGCCCGTAGATCTCGGCTTTGGCGCGCTGGTAGCTGATGAGCGTCGACACCCCGAGCACGGCGAACGCCAGCATGGAGGCCTCGAACCCGTGCCGACGACCCAGGTACCAGCCGATGCCGCCGAGGAGGAAGGCGTCGGTCACGCGGTCGGCGACCGAGTCGAAGATCGCTCCCCGCATCGAGGACCGGCCGCCGGCCTTGGCCACGGCGCCGTCGAGCAGGTCGGGAAGCGCCGACAGGGTGAGGAGCACCAGGCCCCAGCGGGGATGGCCGGCTCCGATCACCACGGCCGTGGCCACGGACATGAGCAGGCCCGTGGCGGTGAGCACGTCGGGCGTGATGCCCATGCGGTGCAGACCCCTCCCGACGGGCTGGACCGCCCGGTCGACCGTGCTGCGCAGATTGCCGTCGAACACCCTGTGGCTCCCCCCGACCGCTCGCCCGGGACGGGCCACCCGGGGCGTGATCACCCCGACGCGTGCAGCCGATGCTTGCCCGACGCTAGCAGCCGGTCACCTCAGCGCCCGGCAGGCACCCGGCAGGCACCCGGCAGGCACCCGGCAGGAGACCTTCAGGCGCCGACGGCGTGGTAGCCCCCGTCCACGTGCACGATCTCACCGGTCGTCATCGGGAACCAGTCCGACAGCAGGGCCACGCAGGCCCTGCTCACCGCGGTCGGATCACGGACGTCCCAGCCGAGTGGGGCGAGCTGCTGCCAGCGCTCCTCGAACCGGGCGAACCCGGGGATGGACTTGGCCGCCACCGTCCGCATCGGGCCGGCGGCCACGAGGTTGCAGCGGACGCGGTGCTCCCCGAGGTCACGGGCGAGGTACCGGTTGAGCGACTCGAGGGCGGCCTTGGCCACACCCATCCAGTCGTAGGCGGGCCAGGCGACGGCGGCGTCGAAGTCCAGTCCCACCAGCGAACCCCCTCCGGCGGCCTGGAACAGGGGCAGGAGGGTGGAGGCCATCGTCTGCAGCGAGTAGGCGGACACGTGCACCGCCGTGCCGACCTCCTCCCAGGTCGCCGTCCCCACCACGCCGTTGCCGAGACAGGCGGCCGGGGCGAAGCCGATGGCGTGCAGGGCCCCGTCGAGGCGACCCCAGGTGGCGGTCAGGTGGTCGCGGACGGCGTCGCCGTGGGCGGGCACCGTGACGTCCCACTCGAGCACGTCGACCGGCGCAGGCAGCTTGCGGGCGACCCGCTGGGTGAGCGACAGACCCCGGCCGACGCCGGTCAGGACGACCTCGGCCCCCTCCCGCAGGGCCAGGTCGGCCACGCCGAAGGCGAGGGAGTCGTCGGTGAGGACACCGGTGACGAGGACGCGCTTGCCGTCGAGGAGGCCCATGTCCCGGGAGCGTAGGCGCCCGCCCGGGGTCGGCCCGGTTCACGCCCCGTGCGCTGTGACGCACGAGAAGTGGCGGACGGGGTCGCCGGTGCAGCAGGGTTTGGGTCATGCGAATCGGCATCCTCGGTGGCACCGGCCCGGCCGGCAGCGGTCTCGCGCTCCGTCTGGCCTCGGTCGGGTACTCGACGATCGTCGGGAGCCGCTCGAAGTACCGGGCCATGGAGGTCGTCGACACGATGCTGTCGAAGTGGCCCGGCCGGGCCCTCGACATGCGGGCGGGGACCAACGAGGACGCCGCCGACGCCGACGTGATCGTCATCGGTACCCCGTGGGACTCGGCCGCCTCGACGGCCCTCTCGGTGGCCGACCGCCTCGACGGGAAGGTCGTCATCTCCATGGCCAACGCCCTGGCGCGGGTGGGTGCCGAGTTCCATCCGCTGGTCCCGCCGCGGGGCTCGGTCGCCGGCAACGTGCAGGCGCTCGTGCCCCGCTGCCACGTCGCCGCTGCGTTCCACCACCTCCCCGCCCGGGAGCTCGTCCGCCTCGACGAGCCCATCGAGTCCGACGTGCTCATCTGCTCCGATCACCAGAACGCCACGGACGTGACGGCCGGGATCGTCGCCCGCATCCCGGGCTGCCGGGCGCTCGACGCCGGGAGCCTGGCCAACGCCACGCCCATCGAGGCCTTCACCGGCGTGCTGCTGCAGCTCAACCTCCACTACAAGACCAGGACGGCGCTGCGGCTCACCGGTCCCGGGCTGCCCAAGGAGCTGGGCGTGGCCGTGGCCGCACCGGGGGCCACCCACAAGCCCGCCGACCCACCCGAGACCGGCTCGGAGCTCGACGACCCGCTCACCGTCTGATCGGGGCCCCGCCATGCCCATGCGCCTCCATGACACCGCCCGGCGGGCCGTGGTTCCCTTCGAGCCACCGACGCTCGTCCGCATCTACACCTGCGGGGTCACGCCCTACGACACGACCCACATCGGCCACGCCGCCTGCTTCGTGGCCTACGACGTGCTGCAGCGGCGCCTCCGGGACCGGGGCCACGAGACGCGCTGCGTGCGCAACGTCACCGACGTGGACGATTCGATCCTCGCCAAGGCCCGCCAGATCGGGGTGCACTACCTCGACCTGGCGGCTGGCGAGGTGGCCAAGTTCGACAACGACATGCGCCTGCTCAACCAGCTCCCGAGCTGGAGCGAGCCCCGGGCCACCAGCGCCATTCCCGAGATCCTGGGGTTCATCGAGCGGGTGATCGAGGCCGGTCACGCCTACGTGACCGATGGCGGCGTGTTCTTCGACGTCGGCTCGTGGCCCTCCTTCGGTTCGATCAGCCACCTCGACCGGGCGACGATGCTCGCCTACGCCGCCGAGCGGGGCGGCAACGTGGAGGACCCCCACAAGCGCGACCCGCTCGACTTCATCCTGTGGCAGCCGAGCCTGCCCGACGAGCCGGCCTGGGAGTCCCGCTGGGGTGCGGGCCGCCCGGGCTGGCACATCGAGTGCTCGGCCCTGTCGATGCGCGAGCTGGAGACCCCGACGCTCGATCTCCACGGTGGGGGCGCCGACCTGATCTTCCCCCACCACGAGTGCGAGGCGGCCCAGTCCGAGGCGGTCACGGGCCAGCCGTTCTGCCGCCACTGGATGCACTACAGCTACGTGAAGATGGACGGGGTGAAGATGTCCAAGAGCCTGGGCAACCTCGTCTACGTGCACCGTCTGGTCGACCAGGGCTGGGATCCGATGGTGATCCGCCTGGCCGTCGTGAGCCACCACTACCGCTCGGGCTGGGAGTGGTTCGACCACCTGCTCGACACGAACCGGCGCCGCCTCGAGGCGTGGCGTTCGGCGGGCACCGGCGCCGGCGCCCTCGACGAGGTCCGCGCCGCGCTCGACGACGATCTCGACACACCGGCCGCCGTGGCTGCGATCGACCGCGCCGCAGCGCGCGGCGAGGGTGTGTCGGAGGCGGCGGCGCTCCTCGGCGTCTCGCTGGCCCCGCTGTGACGGTCGGCTCGGGGTGACCCGGCGACGCGGCCGTCCGATCTGGGCCACAATCGCCGAGTGGACTCCGGTGCCAGCGTCACGGACCGTCGGGTCTCCCTCCCGACCGGGGTCTCGCTGCGCGTCGTGGATCGTGCCCCGGGGCCGACCGGGCCCGGGGGTCGTTCGTTCGTCCTGGTCCACGGGCTGGCGTCGTCGCTGCACCTGTGGGACGGCGTCGCCGTCCGGCTGCACGGAGCCGGTCACCGTGTCGTGCAGGTCGATCTCCGCGGCCACGGAGGGTCGGACAAGCCCGAGCACGGCTACGACACCCCGATGGTGGCCGGCGACGTCGAGGCGCTGATCGGCGCGCTCGGCCTGGAGCGCCCGGTGGTGGCGGGCCAGTCCTGGGGTGGGAACGTCGTCGTGGAGCTGGCCGCCCGACGCCCGGGTCTCGTCGCGGGGGTGGTCTGCGTCGACGGTGGTGTGATCGAACTGGCCGAGGTGTTCCCGGACTGGTCCGACTGCGAGGACCGGCTCGCCCCGCCCCGGCTGGAGGGAACCCCTGCCGAGCGGTTCGAGAGCTGGATCCGGCGGGCCCACCCGGACTGGCCGGAGGAGGGGATCCGGGGTGCCCTCGCCACCATGGAGGTGCTCGACGACGGCACGGTCCGGCCCTGGCTCGCCCGCCACCGCCATCTGGCGATCCTGCGCGGGCTCTGGGAGCATCGGCCTTCCCAGCGCCTTCCCCACATCGAGGAGCCGATCCTGATCATCCCCGCCGACGACGGCACCGCCAGCCCTTGGACGCTCGACAAGCGTGCGGCCGTCGAGCGGGCCGCTGCCCTGGGTCGCCGGGTCCGCGTCGAGTGGTTCTCGCCGGCCCACCACGACGTGCACGCCCAGCATCCCGGGCCCGTGGCCGATCTCCTCGACGATGCCGTCCGCAGCGGGTGGTGCTGATGGCGCGCATCCTGGCGGTGATGGGCTCGGGTGAGACGACGCCGACCATGACCCGGCACCACCGACGGCTGCTCGAGCAGGCCGGCGAGGGCCAGCGCGTCCTGCTCGACTCCCCGTACGGCTTCCAGGAGAACGCCGACGACATCACGGCCCGCGCCGTCGACTACTTCTCGGTCTCACTGGTGACCGACGTCGTGCCCGTGCAGCTGCGCAAGCCCGATGCCGATGCGCGCACCGTCGCCGCCGCCATGGACGCCGCCCGCCGGGCGGCCTGGTTCTTCACCGGTCCGGGGAGCCCCACCTATGCGATGAGGGTGTGGGAATCGACCGGGCTCGCTCCCGTGGTGTCGGACCGCCTCGCCTCCGGCCACGGGGTGACGGTCTTCTCCAGCGCCGCCGCGCTCACGCTCGGGCGCTTCGTCGTGCCCGTCTACGAGATCTACAAGGTCGGGGCCGACCCGTGGTGGGCCGACGGCCTCGACGTGTTCCGGGCCGCAACGGGCTTCGATGCCGTGGTCGTCCCCCACTACGACAACGCCGAGGGCGGCAACCACGACACCCGGTTCTGCTACCTCGGCGAACGGCGCCTGCGGATGCTGGAGGACCAGCTCCCCGACTCCACCTGGGTGTTCGGCGTAGACGAGCACACGGCGGTGCTGCTCGACCTCGAGGGTGCCGAGCTCGAGGTGGTCGGCAAGGGCGGACTGACCATCCGCAACCGGGAGCGCTCCGTCACCCTTCCGGCGGGGACCCGGATGGTCTTCGGCGCCGTCCGCCAGCTCGCCGACGGATCGGCCGGCGGTCACCATGTCTCCGGCCACCATGTCACCGGTCACCATGTCGCCGGTCACCATGTCGCCGGTCACCATGTCGCCGGTCACCATGCCTCCGGTCACCATGTCGCCGGTCACCACACCGCAGGGCCCGACGGGTCGGCCGGTCACCACGGCGCCGATGATTCCGACGGCCGGAGCGGCACCGAGGGCATCCACGCCGACCTCGGTCTGGCCGAGTTCGCCCGGGTGGCCGAGGCCCGCTTCGACGAGGCGCTCTCCGATCGCGACCCCGATCGGGCGGTCGACGGCGCCCTGCGGCTCGAGGGTCAGCTGGAGGCGTGGAAGGGCGACACCTCGACCACCGACGAACGGGACCGGGCACGGGCCGCCCTGCACCGCATGATCGTGCGGCTGGGGGAGCTCGCCGTCGACGGTACCCGTGACCCGGCGGAGCTGATCGGCCCGTTCGTGCAGATCGCCCTCCAGGAGCGCACCAACGCCAGGGCGGCCAAGGACTACGCCCGCAGCGACGCCATCCGCGACGCCCTGGCGGCCGCCGGCGTGGAGGTCCGTGACACGCCACAGGGCCAGCAGTGGCAGCTGGCCGATCGAGAGGAGCAACTCACATGAACACCCATCAGAAGGTCCGGCGGACCGGCACGGCCCTGCTCCTCGGCGCCCTCCTGGCGCTCGGCGCATGCGGGTCCGACGGATCCAGCGGGTCGGACACGACCACCGAGACGGCGGCCGCACCCGAAACCGCCGTACCCGAAACCGCCGCACCCGAAACCGCCGCACCCGACACCGCCGCACCCGAAACCGCCGCACCCGACACCGCCGCACCTGACACCGCCGCACCCACGGCTGCAGGGGGCGTCGCCCTGGCCGGCGCCCCCTGTTTCGATCTCGGGCCGGTGGAGGGCCTGGCGACCATCGCGCCGGGGGCCCGGCTGCGGATCGCCGCCACGGTCGCTCCCATCACGAGCATCGTCGCCAACATCGCCGGTGACGCCGCCGACGTGACCGGGCTGGTCCCCGAGGGGATCAACTCCCACACCTACGAACCCACGCCGTCGGTGGCCAAGGCCGTCGCCTCGGCCGACCTGATCATCATCAACGGCCTCAAGCTCGAGGACCCGACCCGTGACCTCGCCGAGGCCAACAAGGCCGACGGTGCCGCCATCGTCGAGCTGGGCAACCGGACGATCGGGCCCGACGGCTACATCTACGACTTCTCGTTCCCCGAGGAGGGCGGCAAACCGAACCCCCACCTGTGGACGAACCCACCGATGGCGGGCTGCTACGCACGCATCGCGGCCATGGCGATGAGCCAGGCCGATCCCGCCAACGCCGCCACCTACGGGCGCAACCTGGGTGCCTACCTGGAGCGACTGGCCGATCTCGACGCCCGCTTCCGCACCGCCACGGCCACCGTGCCGGCCGCCAACCGCAAGCTGCTCACCTACCACGACGCCTACGCCTACTTCGCCAAGGAATACGGCTGGGAGGTGCTCGGGGCGGTGCAGGTCAGCGACTTCGAGGACCCGACCCCCAAGGAGGTGGCGGAGCTCATCGACCAGGTGCGACGGACCGGCGTGCCCGCCATCTTCGGCTCCGAGGTGTTCCCGTCGCCCGTGCTCGAGCAGATCGGCAAGGAGACGGGGGTCCGCTACGTCGACGTGCTGCGCGACGACGATCTCCCCGGCGCCCCGGGTGACCCGGAGCACTCCTTCCTGGCACTGATGCGGTTCGACTACCGCACGATCGTCGAGGCCCTCGGCGGCGACCCGGCGGCGATCGACGCCTTCGATCCCTCCGATGTCGCACCGGACCGGGCGGTGTACCCGCAGTGAGCCCCCCGGCCGGAGCGACGCTCGTCGAGATCCGCGGTGCGGAGGTCGTCTACGGCCGTCACGTGGCGCTGCACGATGTCGGGCTGCGCATCTCCTCGGGAGACTTCCTCGGGCTGGTCGGTCCCAGCGGTGCGGGGAAGACCACACTGCTGCGGCTCGTCCTCGGCACCGTTGCGGTGGCCCACGGCGAGGTGACCCGGACGGAAGGGCTCCGGGTCGGCTACGTCCCCCAGCTCGAGCGGATCGACTGGAGTTTCCCGGTGACCGTGGCCGAGGTCGTGCTCATGGGTCTCGCCTCGGACCGCCGCCGGTGGGGCTCGACGTCGGCGGAGCGGACGGCCGTGAGCCGGGTGCTGGGCCGCCTGGGCCTGGGCGGCCTGGAGCGCCGTCACATCGGGGCCCTGTCGGGAGGCCAGCAGCAGCGGGTCTTCCTGGCCCGGGCGCTCGTGCGCGAGCCCCAGCTGCTGCTGCTCGACGAACCGACCTCGGGCGTCGACATCGCCACCCGCCACGACCTGCTCCACCTGCTCGGTGATCTCAACGCCCAGGGCACCACGATCGTGCTGACGACCCACGACCTCAACGGGCTCGCCGCCCACCTCCCCGAGCTCGCCTGCATCAACGCCACCGTCGTGGCCCGCGGGGTGCCTGCCGCCGTGCTCGTGCCGGCCGTGCTGGAGCGCACCTACGGGGTGCCGATGGACGTGCTCGACCACATGGGCGTGCCGATGGTCGTCGAGCGCGGGCCCGGGCTGCGGGTGGTCGGCTGATGCGCTGGCTCACCGATCCGCTGGCGTTCGAGTTCATGCGCAACGCCCTGATCGTGGCCGTCCTGGCCGGTGGCCTGTGCGGGCTGCTCGGCACCTACATCACCCTCAAGGGCATGAGCTACCTCGGCCATGGGCTCTCCCACGCCATCTTCGGCGGGGCGGCGGTCTTCGCACTGGCCCGCTCCAACGTCTTCCTGGGGGCCGGTCTGTGGGGGGTGCTCAGCGGGCTGACCATCGGCCGGGTGACGCGGCACCGGGTGATCGGAGCCGACACCGCCATCGGCGTCGTCACCACGGTGAGCTTCGCTCTCGGGCTCACCCTCAAGGCCCTCGAGCCCCGGGTCAACCAGGGCGTCGATGCCACGCTGTTCGGGAACATCCTGGGCGTCACGACCAACGACCTCGTACTCGTCGTGATCGTCTGCGCGCTGAGTGTCGCCGTGATCGGCGGGTTCTTCCGACCGCTGCTGTTCGCCACCTTCGACCCCGACGTCGCCACGGCGAGCGGGGTGAACACGTCGAGGGTCGACGCTGCGCTCCTCGTGCTGCTGAGCCTGGCCACGCTGTCGGCCATGAAGGTCCTCGGGGTGACGCTCATCGCCGGGACGCTCGTCATCCCCGCCGCCATCGCCCGCCTCATGACGGTCTCGTTCTCCCGCCTGGTCACGCTGGCTGCCGGGATCGGCGCCCTCGGCGGCGGGGCGGGCACCCTGCTCTCCTACCACCTCGACACACCCTCGGGGCCGACGATCGTGCTCTGCGAGGGGGCCTTGTTCCTCACCGCCTTCCTGCTGCGGTCACCGGCCCGCGCCCGCCTCGGTCACGTGCACGTCTGAGCGAGGGTCCGGGGACCGCCGACTGCGTCTGCCCGGGGGTCCGATCGAGGGCTTCAGCGCGGTCCCGACCCCGACGACCCGCCGGTCGGCGCCACGGCGATGACGGCCCGACGCCCCCAGGCGACGGACACGAGGACGACCACGGCGGCGGAGGCTGGCCGCCCAGTACCGCCCTGACGGTCGCTCGTGGGCGAGCCACATCCCGAACCCGGCCGTGATCAGCGGGGCGACGCATGGCCAGCGAGCCGTGGGCGGCGGGCACGCGGTGCAGCGCCCAGGCCGTCAGCAGGGGGAAGCCGATGACGACTCCGATGACGACGAGCAGCAGACGGCGCACCTGGTGCGGTGTGGGGCGGGCCTGTCCGGTCGCCCGCAGCAGCAGCGCCCCGGCGATGGTCGGCGGGACGGCGCGGCCCATGCCGGCGAGCACCGGATCGAGGTGGCGCACGGCCAGCTTGGTCATGGGCGTCGAGAGGCTGAAGGCGAGGACGGCGAGACCGGCGAGCAGGAGCCCGTCGTCGGGGTTGCCGACGCGTGCCGCCGCCCGTCGGTGGGCGCGGGGCCGCGGTGGAGGCCCGGCGGCGGGGGTCGGCGAGGCGTCGGCGGGCACGACCGACGACATTGCGGGGCCGGTACGGCCGCACGCGGTCCCTCCGGTTCCCCGCCGATTCCCCGCCGATTCCCCGGGGCAATGGCACCGGAGGGGACGGGGAGCGCCGGTAGCCTCGACGCCCATGTCAACGATCAGCATCTCGCTCCCGGACGGCTCCACCAAGGTGCTCGAGGCCGGGACGACCACGGCTGACCTGGCCCGGGCCATCGGCCGCAAGCTCGCCGAAGCCGCCATCGCCGCCGAGGTCGACGGCGCCGAGTGGGATCTGACCCGGCCCCTTCCCGACGGCGCCCGGGTCCGGATCGTCACCGTCGACACCGAGGAGGGCCGTCACGTCCTGCGGCACTCGACCGCGCACGTGCTCGCCCAGGCCGTGACCGATCTGTGGCCGGGCGCCAAGTACGCCATCGGGCCGGCCATCGAGAACGGCTTCTACTACGACTTCGAGCTGCCTGGCGGGGCCCGGTTCACCGAAGCCGACCTCGAGCGGATCGAGTCCCGCATGCGCGAGATCATGGTCGCCGACCAGCCCTTCACCCGCGGCGAGGTCTCACGCGACGAGGGGCTCGTGCTGTTCGCCGACCAGCCCTACAAGACCGAGATCATCTCCGGCGTCGGAGGCCGGGAGGACGCCGCCGAGGGTGGTGGCGGCACGGTGGTCAGCTACTACCGGAACCGTCCCGACTTCGTCGACCTGTGCCGGGGTCCGCACGTGCCCTCCACCCGGCGCCTGGGCCACTTCAAGCTCATGCGCGTGGCCGGCGCCTACTGGCGGGGCGACGAGAAGCGCCAGATGCTGCAGCGGATCTACGGGACGGCGTGGGAGTCGGACAAGGCGCTGAAGGAGTACCTGCACCGCCTCGAGGAGGCCGAGAAGCGCGACCACCGCAAGCTGGCCGTCGAGCTGGACCTCCTGTCGTTCCCCGGTGAGCTCGGCGGTGGCCTGGCGGTCTGGCACCCCAAGGGCGCCATCGTCCGCAAGCTGATGGAGGACTACTCCCGCCAGCGCCACGAGACCGGCGGCTACGAGTTCGCGTTCACGCCCCATCTCGCCAACGCCCGGCTCTTCGAGCTGTCCGGCCATCTCGGCTTCTACAAGGACGGGATGTACCCGCCCATGGAGATGGACAACGGGACCTACTACCCCAAGCCGATGAACTGTCCGATGCACTGCCTGATCTACCGGTCGCGGCAGCGTTCGTACCGAGAGCTGCCGCTGCGGCTCTACGAGCTCGGCACCGTGTACCGCTACGAGCGGGCCGGGACGCTCCACGGCCTCATGCGGATCCGCGGGTTCACCCAGGACGACTCGCACATCTTCTGCACCCAGGAGCAGGCAGCCGACGAGATCGTGTCGCTGCTGCACTTCGTGATCGACATCCTGCGCAGCTTCGGGTTCGAGGACTTCGAGGCCATGCTGGCCACCCGGGACCCGGACAAGTCGATCGGGTCCGACGAGATCTGGGAGACGGCGACCGCGGCACTCGTCCGGGCCATGGAGCACGAGCAGCTGCCCTACACCGTCGACGAGGGCGGTGCCGCCTTCTACGGCCCGAAGATCGACGTCAAGGTCAAGGACGCCATCGGCCGCCAGTGGCAGCTCTCCACCATCCAGCTCGACTTCAACGAGCCGGAGCGCTTCGAGCTCGAGTACGTGGCGCCCGACAACACCCGCAAGCGCCCCGTGATGATCCACCGGGCCCTCTTCGGCTCGGTGGAGCGGTTCTTCGGAGTGCTCCTGGAGCACTACGCAGGGGCCTTCCCGACGTGGCTGGCACCGGTCCAGGTGCGGGTCCTCGGAGTGCGCGACGACCACGAGGCATACGTCGAGGAGGTCGTCACCGCCTGCCGGGAGGCGGGTCTGCGGGTCGACGCCGTGCGGGCCGACGAGCCCCTCGGCGGGCGGATCCGCAAGGCCAAGCTGGAGAAGATCCCCTACGTGCTCGTCGTCGGTGACGACGACGTCAGCGCCCGCACCGTCGGCGTCAACGCCCGCGGCCGCGACGTCGAGCGCGGGGTGTCGCTGAGCGATCTCGTGGCACGGGTGTCGGGCGAGGTCGAGGCCCGGCGGTGAACCGGTCCGGCGGCGCCGGGGACGGCCCGGAGGGCAGCCCACCGATCGGTCGACTCGACGCGTCGTGGCGGGGGGCCTACATCGAGTCGGCCTCGGCCGCCGAACGGGCGGAGGGCGCTCCTGCTCCGGGGGCTGCCGCCGGCTGCGTGTTCTGCACGATCCTGGCCTCGGGCGCTCCCGATGCCGAGGCCCGGATCGTGCGTCGGGCGGATCACACCCTGGCGATCCTCAATGCCTACCCCTACACGAGCGGGCATCTCATGTGCATGCCGCTGCGCCACGTCGGGGAGATCGAGGACCTGACCGCCGGTGAGCAGTCCGAGCTGTGGGAGCAGGTCCGCCGGTCCGTGGTCGCCGTGAAGGCCGCGTACCGCCCCGACGGCATCAACCTCGGCGTCAACCTGGGCCGGGCCGCCGGGGCGGGCGTGCCCGGCCACCTCCACGTCCACGTGGTCCCCCGGTGGAACGGCGACACGAACTTCATGACGACCGTGGCCGAGGTCAGGGTGGTCCCCGAGTCCCTCGACGTCACCTGGACCAAGCTCAGCACCGCCTGGCCACGGGACTGAGCATCGTGCCCGCACCCGTCAGTCTCGTCATCGACACCGACACGGCCTCCGACGACGCCGTGGCGATCCTGCTCGCCGCCTGCGCCCCGCACGCCACCGTCAGGGCGGTGACGGTCGTGGCCGGGAACGTCCCCCTCCCGCTGGCCCTCCGCAACGCCATCGTCACCCTCGACCTCGTGCCGGGGGGCTCGCAGATCCCGCTCTACGCCGGGCTCCCCGGACCGCTGGTGCGCCCGCTCGGGACCGCCGAGAACGTCCACGGGGCGGACGGGATGGGCGGCGCCGGCCTGGCCCCGCCGAGCAGGGACCCCGACCCCGAGCACGCCGTCGACGCCCTGCGGCGCATCACCCGCGACGAGCCCGGCCAGCACTCGCTCGTGACGCTGGGCCCGCTCTCGAACATCGCCGCCGCGCTGCTCCTCGATCCGCTCCTGCTGACGCGCTTCCGGCACACCTGGCTCATGCTCGGTGCGCCGGACGGCATCGGCAACGTCACGACACTGGGCGAGTACAACTCGTGGGCCGACCCGGAGGCGGCCGAGATCGTCCTGCGGGCCCCGGGTGAACGGACCATGGTCGGCTGGAACATCTCGTGGCGCTACGCCGTGGTGGACCCTGCCCTGCGCGACCAGCTCGAAGCCGCAGGCCCCCTCGGTCGATTCACCGTCGACATCAACCGCGACGTCGATCACTATGCGCGCATCGAATCGGGCCTGGCCGGGTTCGACCTTCCCGACCCGATCACCATGGCGATCGCGCTCGATCCGGAGATGGCGACGCGCACCGAGGAGCTCCACGTGGGCGCGTCGGTCGACGCCGGGACGAGGGGTCAGACCTGGGTCGACCGGCGCCACACCGCTCCCCCGCCGAACTGCCGGGTCGTCTGGGAGGCCGACGAGGTGGCATTCCGCTCTGCGCTGCTGGCGATGGCGGCCTCGCCGACCGCGACCGGCTCACCCGCCCGCGGCTGACCGCCGTCCGACGCCGCCGGGCGCACCCGACCGTCCGGCGTCGATGGCGCTCGCCGCCACGTCCCGGGCCGTGAGCACGAAGTAGGTGGCCCAGGCCAGTGCGCCGAGGAACTTGGGCCCGTCCTCGGCGAGCAGGGCGACGTCGACCTGGCCGGGGTGGACGACGGAGTCGACGAGGACCGACACCGCCAGCCCGGCCAGCGAGCAGGCCAGCACCTGCCAGCGGGTGCGCGCCAGGTCGCGACGGAAGGTCACGATCCACAGGGCGACGGGCGCGGCGACGGCCGCCTCGCTCGCCCGTTTCGGGAGGCCGAGCATCGGGATGATGTTGGAGTGCAGGCCGAAGAGGTCGTCGATCAGCAGCACGGCTCCGGCGCCGGCGCCACCACCGAGGAACCGGGCGGCGGCCGGGCGGCCCGTGCGGCGGGCGACCCAGGCGGCCCCGCACGCGGCGCCCACACCGAGTGTCCAGGCCAGCACGCCGAGCTGGGACACCGCGCCCAGGTACCAGGCCCCACCGCTGGCGTAGGTGGGATCGAGGAGCAGATCGCCCACCCGGCCGCGCACGGCCACGGCGCCGAGCACACCGAACCCGACCGCCCACACGACGAGCAGGGGGGCCAGCACGCGCGCCTGGCGGCGGAGGGGGAAGCCGCGGCGCCGCTCGAACGCCCCGATGACGGCACCGACCGGATCGCCGACGGGTCCCTCCACCGGGCCGATCATCGGACCGCAAACCGGATCGACCCCCTCGGTCACGGGGGATCCGTCGGTCAGGGGGGATCCCAGGGCCACGGTCATGGCATCGGCGCAACGGGCCCGGAGCTGGAGGTGACCGACGCCGCCGTCGTGGCCCGCCCGGGCGTCTACCGTTGCCGACCGTGGCCGAGGACCGCATCACCGATCCGGACCCGTCGGCCGAGCCCGACGGGGCGTCGGCGTCGGCCGAGCTGCGAGACGAGCTCCCCGAGGACCTCAACTCGGTCGACTACGTCGGCGAGTACCAGTTCCCCGGCAACGAGCGGCGGCGGTACCCGGCGCTGCTCGCCCTCCTCGCCGGGGTGGCGATGGCCGGGGGCTGGCTGCTGCGCCAGG
>JBIKWW010000443.1:0-3157 GCA_044356125.1 Acidimicrobiia bacterium | reverse complement strand
AGACGGCCCCCGGTAGCGCGTGGTCCATCAGCTCGGCCGTCACCTGGTAACCCTCGAAGGACCGGGCCCGTTGGGCCTTCTCGGCCTCCTGACCCATCGAGTACCAGGCGTCGGTGCTGACGGCGTCGGCGCCCTTGACGGCGTCCTCCGGGCGGGTGAGCGACTCGACCGTGGCCCCGTCCCGGGCGCGTGCCGCCAGGCGATCCAGGTCGACCGGCGCCGGGCCGTACCCCGTCGGGCATCCGATGCGGACGTTCATCCCCAGCATGACGGCGCCCACGCACAGCGAGCGAGCCACGTTGGAGAAGTCGCCGACCCAGGCCAGCGTCCGCCCGGTCAGACCGCCCAGCTCCTGGCGCAGTGTCAGCAGGTCGGCGAGCGCCTGCACCGGGTGCTCGTCGTCGGACAGCAGGTTCACGACGGGGACCGGAGCGGCCGCCGCCATCTGCTCGACCTTGTCGTGCTCGAACACCCGGGCGGCCAGCACCGCGTAGTAGCCGGCGAGCACCCGGGTCACGTCGGCCACCGACTCGCGGCGGCCGAGCTGGATCTCGGCATCGAAGATGGACACCGGGTGACCACCGAGCTGGACCACCGCCATCTCACAGGCGTTGCGGGTGCGAAGCGACGGCTTCTCGAAGATGAGCGCCACGCCGAGGGCATGCCCGTCCTCGGTGAGCGTCGTCGTCGAGAACGTCGACTCGGAACGATCGAGGACCTCGACGAGCTCTGCCGGGCTCAGGTCGTCGATCCGCAGCAGGTGCCGAACGGCCCCCACGTCAGCCCCTCTCCCCGGGGGCGCAGGCGACGATCGCCGCGTCGATGAGCGCCACGGCCTCGTCGATCTCGGCCGAGGACACGGTGATGGGCGGGGCGAGCCGCAGTGCCGTCGCCGTCACGGCGTTGGTCACGAGGCCGGCCTCGAGCAGCTTCGCCTGCACGGCCGCCGCGTTCCCGGCGACCAGTTCCACCCCGAGCAACAACCCCATCCCCCGCACGTGGTCGACACCTGGCAGCGCCTCGAGCCTGGCGCGCAGCTCGGCGCCCCGCCGAGCCGCGAGCCCGGGAGCGTCGATGCGGGTCATGACCTCGAGCACCGCACGCGCCGCCGACGACGCCATCGGCTGTCCGGAGTACGTGGAACCGTGGTCGCCGGGGCGGAACGCAGCGGCGATCTCCCGCTTGGCCCAGCAGGCTCCGATCGGCATGCCGTTGCCCAGCGCCTTGGCGATGGTCACGACGTCGGGCCGGACCCCCTCGGGCAGGAGCTGCTGGTAGGCGAACCAGGAACCGGTCCGGGCCAGGCCCGTCTGGATCTCGTCGACCATGAACAGCAGGTTGCGCTCGTCGCACAGCCGGCGGATGTCGGCGAAGTAGCCGTCCGGGGCGGGATGGACACCGCCTTCGCCCTGGACCGGCTCCACCATGATCGCCGCGACCTCGGGCGTGACCATCCGCTCGAGGTCGGCGATGTCGGCCCAGGCGGCATGCCGGAACCCCTCGGGCAGCGGCTGGAAGGCCTCGTGCTTGGCGGGCTGGCCGGTCATGTGCAGCGTCGCCAGCGTGCGACCGTGGAAGCTCCCGTAGGCACTGATGACGACGTGACGGCCGTGGCCGCCCCACCGGCGGGCGAGCTTGGCTGCGCACTCGTTGGCCTCGGCCCCGGAGTTGGCGAAGAAGATCTGGCCGCCCCCGCCGAGCAGCCGGTCCAGGGCGACGGCCACCCGGGGCCCCACATCGGTGGCGAAGAGGTTGGAGACGTGCAGCAGCGTCCGTGCCTGCTCGGCGATGGCGTCGGCGATCTCGGGATGGGCGTGGCCGAGCGAGGTCACGGCCAGGCCGCACAGGAAGTCGAGGTACCGCTTGCCGGAGCTGTCCCAGAGCTCGGTGCCCGACCCGCGCACGAAGGTGATGCGCGGCGCACCGAACACCGGCATGAACGGGCAGCGGTCCACGCCGAGCTCCGTGGCAGCGGCGCCCACGGCGAGGGCGTGCGGGGAAGAGGCCTGGGTGTTCATGAGCGGGTGACCTCCGTGCCGACTCCGGCGTCGGTGAAGAACTCGAGGAGCAGGGCGTGCGGCGCTCGGCCGTCGATGATGTGGGCCTTGGCGACACCGTGGCGCACGGCGTGGACGCAGCTCTCGATCTTGGGGATCATCCCGCCTTCCAGCGAGCCGTCGGCCAGCATCGCCGCCAGCTCCTCCACACCGATGGTCGAGATGAGCGAGGCGGGGTCGGCGACGTCACGGCGCAGGCCTTGGATGTTGGTGAGGTAGACGAGCTTCTCGGCCCCCAACGAGGCGGCGATCGCTCCCGCTGCGGTGTCGGCGTTCACGTTGTGCGGTTGACCGCCGTCGTCGACGCCGATCGTGGCGATGACGGGGATGCGGCCGTCGTCGAGCAGACGGGTGAGGATCTCGGTTTCCACCAGGTCGACGTCGCCGACGAATCCCAGTTCCGGGACCGGAACGACGTGGAGCAGGTTGGCGTCGGCTCCGTTGAGCCCGACGGCGATGGGTCCGTGTCGGTTGATGGCACCGACGAGGTCGGGATTGACCTTGCCGATCAGCACCATCCGGGCGACGTCGAGCGTGGCGGCATCGGTGACGCGCAGCCCGTTGCGGAACTCGCTGCGGATGTCGAGCCGACCGAGGAGCTCCCCGATCTGGGGGCCGCCCCCGTGAACAACCACCGGCTTCATGCCGACCGCTCGGAGCAGCACGACGTCGAGAGCGAACAGACGCAGCGCGTGCGCCTCGTCACCGGCGGCGGCCCCGGACAGGACGTTCCCGCCGTACTTGACGACGACGACCTTCCCGCTGAACCGGCGGATGTAGGGCAGCGCCTCGACCAGCAGGCGGGCGCGCACCTCGGGCGGCAGGTCGGTGGGGATCACCGCATCAACATACACCGGCCTGCATGATCATGCAGTGACCCTGGTGGATCGAGGCACGAGGACAGCCCCGCCCGGCAGAGCGCCGTCAGCGGTTGGTCGAGCGCAGCGAGCCGGGGCCCGCCGACCAGCTGATCAGTCGTAGACGTAGACGGGGGTGCCGTTCCTGACCAGCGAGGGCAGGTACTCGGCGACGGGGTTCGGGATGCGGACGCACCCGTGGCTGGCCGGATAGGCGGGGACGGGAGGCCCGCCGTGGAACGC
>JBIKWW010000236.1:0-5913 GCA_044356125.1 Acidimicrobiia bacterium | reverse complement strand
TTCGAGGACCAGGTCCGCCAGAGCGACTACGACGACGAGGCCATGGCCATGGACCTCGACTACGTCCGGGCCCTGGAGTACGGACTGGCCCCGACGGGTGGCCAGGGAATCGGGGTCGATCGGCTCGTGATGCTGCTCACCGGGACCACCACGATCAGGGACGTGATCCTGTTCCCCACGTTGCGACCCGAGGTGATCGTCGCCGCGCCGACCGCCTCCGGCTCCGGCGAAGTCCCCGGCGCCACGGTCGAAGCCGTCAGTGTCACGTTGCGGTCCGAGGCCGAGCCGCGCTAGGAGTCCCATCGTGCGCATCCTGATCACGGGCGTGGGAGGCGAGCTCGGCTCGAGCGTGGCCCGACGGCTGGAGCTCCTGCCCGAGGTCGAGGAGATCGCCGGGCTCGACATCGTCGCCCCCGCCCACGACCTGCGCCGCACGCGCATCACCGTCGTCGACCCCCGAGAGCGGCGGATCGTGACCGCAGCCGTGTCGCGCTTCCGGCCCACCGCCGTGGTGCACCTCGGCATCTACGAGCCCGACGCCCGGTCGACCCCGCGGGCGGCCGTGGAGCGCACTGCGGCGGGAACGACCACGGTCCTCGGCATCGCCGCCGAGCTGGGTTCCCTCGACCGCGTCGTCATCCGTTCGGGCCTCGAGGTCTACGGCCGTCGCCGCCACGCCCCGCCGGTTCCCGACGAGTCGGTCGTGCCCGATCCGACGACCCCGTTCGGCCGTTCCCTGCTGCGCGCCGAGCAGGTCGCCATGTCGATCGGGGACGAGTCGTCGGTTCCCGTGGCCGCCTTGCGCTTCGCCCCGATCGTGGGTCCGAACTACCCGTCCCCGCTGGCGCGGCTGCTGCGGCTGCGCTTCGCCCCGGTGAGTGCCATCGCCGACCCGCCCTTCTCGCTCATCCACCACGACGACGCCGCCGCCGCGGTGGTCGCCGCCCTCCTCCGGCGGGCCGACGGCCCGCTGAACGTGCTCGGGCCCGGCGCCGTCACCACCACCCAGGCCCTGCGGATGGGTGGGCGCTTCCCGGTCCCGGTGCTCGGACCGCAGTGGACACTGGCCCGGCGGGCGAGCGCGGCCCTCGGCTCGCCCGTGCCCGACCATCTCCTCGAGCTGCTCCAGCGGGGTCGCACGGCCGACGGCACACGGGCCCGCGCGCAGCTGCACCTGCATCCGACCCCGACCCCGGAGCTGGCCCGGGAGCTGTTCTCCTGGCCCGCCCCTCCCCGCATCACGACCCGACGGGACGCCGCATGAGGATGCCCGACCGCTTCCCCGGGGCCCTGCGGGCCCACCGTGACCCTGGCGACCTGCAGGCCGACCGTGACCCTGGCGACCTGCAGGCCGACCGTGACCCTGGCGACCTGCGGGCCCACCGTGACCCGGCAGGCGTGCCGGATGTCCCGGCGACCCGGGGGACGTCGCTGCAGGTCCGGGAGCTGCCGGGCCTCGTTCGCCGGCGCCTTCGGGGCGACTACACCGTCGACGTCTGGGGTGCCGACCACGACTGGCTCGACGCCGTCGCGCTCGCCCTGCGCGTCGCCGTGCGGCCGTCGGCGGAGGGGCTCGACCGCGTCCCCGACGACGGGCCCGCCGTCCTCGTCGCCAACCGGCGCATCGGCATCGGCGAGGCGTTGGCCCTGGCCATCGCCGTGCGACGTCACAACGGCCGGCTGCTCCGACTCGTCGGTGCCCCGGACCTCGCCCCCATCGGGCCGATGGTCCGGCGGATCGGGGCCGTCCACGCCCAGGCCGCCGAGATCCGGTCGCTGCTCGCCGCCGGCGAGCTGGTGGCGGTGCCGCTCAGCCCCCAGCTGCGGGTCCACCGGGCCGGCACCGTGCGCCCCGAGCTGCTCGTCCCGGCGATCGAGCTGGGGGTCCCGGTGATCCCGGTGGCGATCCTCGGCGGCGAGCTGACCGGTACGTGGCGCATCGCTGTCGGGCGCCCGGTCGAGGCCCCCCCGGCGACCCGCCGGCGCACCCTGGCGGCCGCCGAGCTGGCCGACCGCGCCCGGGCCGGGGTGCAGGTCCTGCTCGACGACTCCTTCCCGACCCGCTGGTCCCTCGGCTGAGCCCTCGCTCAGGACCGTTCGCGTCATCACCGCTGGTCAGCGCTTCGGGTGATCGGGGATCGCTCGCGCCGGAGGGACCGGACCGGGTAGCCTGGACGTCCGGCCCCTCCGGCCGGATCCACTTCCCCTGGACCTTCCCCTCCATGATCCCTCGGTCGCCCGTCCGGGCCGCCGTCACCGTTGCCGTGGTGCTGTTCGCCGCTGCCCCGGTGTCGCGGGCCCAGCAACTGCCCGTACCCGTCGGCGCGCCCGTGGGGGCGCCCGTAGGGGCGGAAACGGCGCCCACGCTGCCGCCCCCCGGAACCTCCGGGTCCGCTCCGTCACCCCCCGCGGCACCGTCGGCTTCCGCGGCACCGTCGCCTTCCTCACCGTCGCCTTCCTCACCGTCCCCTGCGGCTGGCGGAGCCGCGGCCCGATTCGTCCAGGTGAGCGGTCGCGGCTTCGGTCACGGGCGAGGCCTGGGCCAGTGGGGTTCCTACGGGTACGCCGTCGACCTGGGCTGGACGTCGGCCCGGATCCTCGACCACTACTACGGCGGCACCGTCGCCGGCACCCTGAACCCGCCTCCGGTGCAGCGCGTCCGCCTGCAGAGCTTCGACGGGAAGGCGGTGACCATCGTTCAGCCCCGCGGCACGCTGAGCTTCGGCGTGGCCTCGCTGTCCAGCGCCGGTGCGGCCCCGACGGGTGCGCTCACCCCGGTCGTCGCCGGCTCGGGCGCCACGGTCCCGGCTTCGGTGGACGCCGCTCCGACCGTCCCCGGCGTGGTGGCGGTGGCCTCGGCCGGCTCCGGCGTTCCCGTCGTCGCCGCCGGATCCAGCCCGCCCGTGCTTCCGGCGCCCGGATCGGGCGACACCGTCCCGGCGCCCGCGGCCCCGGCGCCCGTGGCCCCGGCGGGATCGGTGTCCGCGCCCGGTGGTCTGTCGGCCGCGTCCGCCGTCGCCGTGAGGATCCAGCAGATCGGGGCGAACCGCTGGCAGGTCAGTGACGGCCCGGGCTGCGATGGCCCGTTCACGCCCCGTACGGTCCTCGAGGGTCCCGCCGTCCTGTTCACCGTGGACCCGTCCGGTGGTTCGCTCGACGCGTCCCGCAACCCCGATCCGGCCGAGATGATCCAGGTGTGCGTGGGGTCGGTCCGCCGGGCCTACCGGGGATCGCTGGTTGCTGCGACCGAGGGCTCGGCCACCCGGCTCGTCAACGTCGTGCCCATGGAGGCCTACCTGCGCAGCGTGGTGCCCAGCGAGTCCCCGCCAAAGTGGGCGGACCGCCCCAACGGCATCGAGGCCCTCAAGGCCCAGTCCGTCGCCGCCCGCTCGTACGCGGCGGCCGAACGACGCTCGGGGCCGGCCAACACCTGCGACACGACGGCCTGCCAGGTCTACCGGGGCCGCGGCGAGTTCCGTGGCGGCTCGTTCACCTCGTTCGAGGATTCACGGACCGACCGGGCCATCGCCGAGACCGCCGGCATCGTCCGCCTGTGGCCCAACGGATCGGTGGTCCGCACCGAGTTCTCGTCGTCCACGGGCGGCTGGACGGCGCCGGGCGAGTTCCCGGTGGTGGCCGACGAGGGCGACGCCACGACCGCCAACCCCTACCGGCAGTGGACCGTCCGTCTGCCCGTCGAGCGCCTGGAGGCCGGTCGCGGGCTGGGGTCGTTCGTGGGGGCCGAGGTGACCCGCCGCGACGGCACCGGGCCCGATGGCGGCCGCGCCCGCCGGGTCCGGCTGAGCTTCACCGGCGGAGCCGTGGAGCTGCCGTCCTCGGAGCTGTCGGGCCGGTTCGGGTTCCGCTCCTCCTATTACTCGCTGGCCGTGATGGAACGCCCGGCGGGGACGACGCTCGACGTCGGTGACGTGTTCCAACCCACCGACTCGGTCGTGGCCGCTGCCGCCGGTGCCGCGGCGTCGGGCTCGTCGGGCTCGTCGGGCTCGTCCGGGCCCGCTTCGGCGGTCACCCCGGCAGACGGCGGCGCCGTGATGGCCGGCACGCCCGACGTGGTGCCCGGTCCCGACGCCGTCATCGCGCTGGCCGGCGCCGGCCCGTCCCCGGCCACCTCCCCGGCCCCGTCGGGGGCGGGCCGCACGACGACGACCGTTCGCCGACGCACGGCGGCAGCATCCACGACGAAACCGACGACGAACCCGGCGACGAACCCGGCGACGCCATCGGCCGGCGCCTCGGCCGGCGGGAGCTCCCCGGCGACCACGGCCCGGTCGGGCAGCACCCCCGGCCCGGTTCCCGTCGGAGCCCGGCCGGCCACCAACGTGTCGTCCTGATCCAGGAGGAGACGGAGCTCGCCCCCGGGAAACGCCCCGGCGTACCGCATGGTCGGGTGGTTGGGCCCGGGCGGCGAGCGCCCCGAGCCTCGGGTGGTTGGGCCCGGGCGGCGAGCGCCCCGAGCCTCAACCGCAGACGTTGGCGTCGGTGGGCGGGATGGTGGGCGGGGCGGTGCCGGCCTCGACTGCGGCGACCTCCTCCTCGGGGAACGCGGTGAGCCCCTCGGAGAGGACATGGCGTTCGTACATGATCAAGAAGCGGAGCTGCTCGTCGTTGAGGGTGGTCTCGGCGAAGGCGGGCATACCGCCCTTGGCGACGTGCTGGCCACCCTCCCGCTCGGGGTTTCCGTAGGGGGTGCCCACCGAGCACGAGCCGTGTCGCACGTAGGCGAGCTGCTCCTCGAGCTTCGGGAAGGTCAGCTCGACCTGGCCCTTCCACAGTGGCCGACCGACGCCACCCTCGTCGCTGCCCGCGCCGTTGGCCCCGTGGCAGGCGGCGCAGTTGGCCTGATAGAGGGCCTGACCCTCCTGGAGCGGCGTCAGGGCTCCGCCCGTGTCGCGCACGAAGTTGCCCCAGAAGAAGAGGAGCCAGACCGGGAAGATCGACATGAGCACGATGCGTCCCATGCGCACCAGGGAGGACCCCCTGGGCTCGGGGGGAGGCCCGGAGACGACCGGTGCCCCGCCGCGGGGACCTTCGGGGGTGCCGCCGGAACCGCCGGAGCTGGCGACGGCGGGCACGGCCGGGGTGGCCGCAGGCTTGGGCGCCGAGGCAGGGGTGGCCGCTGCCGGGGCCGCTGCCGGGGCCGCTGCCGGGGCCGCTGCCGGAGCATCGCCGCCGAGCCCGAGCGCGGCACGACGTGCCGCGGAGCGCTCCAACAGGTGCGGGGGGATCTCGGCCACGGGTCCTCCGGGCAGGTGGTGGTCGGCTGGTGGGGTACTCCGCCCTGCGACGCGGCCGCGGAGCGGCGCGACGCGGGGCGCCCCGGCAATCTAGGCGAGCGCCGGTGGTGGGGAGCAACCACCGGCGGATGAGCGGCGCGATCGCCGCGAGCGCGGCAATCCCTGACGGCGATTGATCAGGTGATGCGGGCGTCGCGCGGGTCCGGTGGTAGAACAGCCTCTGTCCAGCGGGCCTCCAGCTCGCCCGGGGCCACTCGTGCTGTCATCCCGTCCGTCCCGATCGTCCCGACCGTCCCCGTCGAACGTCACCCAACCGCCGCCCTCCGGAGGCCAACACCGTGGTCGCTTTCGTCAGCTCGCTCGTCGGCTTGCTCCTGGGCGTCGGCATCGTGATGTGGTACGCCGGCCGTCGCCCGGTCGGCACCCCGGTCACCTGGGGCGAAGGCATGTTCGCCGCCGTCTTCGTGTTCTGGATGTTCTTCTGGGCCTACGGCGTGGTACCCCACCAGTTCCTCACCTGGGCCGACGGTTCCCTCAACTGGCGTTCCGATGCCTTCGGCATCCCGCTCGGTCCGCTCGGCAAGCACGAGAACTCGCTGATCCCGATCCTGGGCAACACCCGCAACGTGCTCTTCGAGGACGGGGTCAAGTTCCCCTT